>JANNDA010000817.1:0-10422 GCA_031387195.1 Planctomyces sp.
GATCGACCGCCGGATCGAGACCATCGCCGCTGAGGAACCCAACCTGCTCGACCGCGTGAAGCGGGATGCTCGTGCGCGGGCCATGCAATTGCTCAACGTCGCTGAGTTGCAGGCGGACGTCGATGGCATCGAAGAACAGGAAGAGACGCTCAACCAACGCAAGAGCCTGTTGCATCGCACCATGTTGGCCCGCGTCCGCCGCGTGCCGCTGGAAACGATCGACCAGCACTACACCCCGACGCACTACAACAACGAAGTCGAGAACGCGATCAAGTCACGGCAGGTCATCCACGAGGACCAGTTGCTGGCCGAGTGCGAAGTCGGCCACCGCGTCCTCAAGCTGCGGCAGGAGCGTGAGTCGCTGCTTGACGTGGTTTGGTTATCGAGTTCTCCCGTCCAAATTCGCGAATTGTGGGCCAAGGTGTCTGACCTGCTCGGCGATGAGCAGACGCAGTTGCACCGCGACGCGCTCACGATCCCGCCCGTCCAAGACTGACGGGCGTGCCGTCAAACAATTCGTTCCAAGTCGGTCTCGACGTCGCGCATCACTGCGTTCGCCGAGGCCGTTTCGTTTCTACATCTTTCACACAAGGAGTCATCGTGTCTCACATCGTTCGGATTCAAACCGAAGTCCGCGACGCGGCGGCGGTGTTTGCAGCCTGCCACCGTCGCCAGCTTGCCGAGCCTGTGGCTGGCAAGCATCTGCTTTTCGGCGGCGAGGTTGAAGGACTCGCCGTGCGATTGCGAGAGTGGACCTATCCCGCCGTCTGCCAGCTCGAAACCGGCGAAGTGCAGTTCGACAACTTCGGTGGCCGCTGGGGCGAGCAACGAGAACTCGACCAATTCATGCAGGCGTATGCCGTCGAGAAGGCTCGAATCGAAGCTCGCAAACGCGGGCACACAGTCACTGAGCAATCGCTGACGGATGGGTCGATCAAGCTCACGGTCCAGATCGGAGGTGCCGCTTGAATAAGACCATCGAAATCACTGTGTCCCCGACAGGCCAAACCAGTGTGCAAACCAAAGGTTTCGTTGGCAGTGAATGCCGCGACGCAAGCCGCTTCGTCGAAGAGGCTCTCGGCCAGCGAGTCAGGGAGACGCTGTGCGTGCCTATTGGACCGGTGATCGATTCCTGTCGCGGCAGGGCAACGTGTACCACGCTCCGGTATGGTTCACCGACAATCTGCCAAACGTCCTGCTCGACGGTGAGCTGTGGATTGATCGCAAAGCGTTTCAGCGAACCGTCAGCATCGTGCGTCGGCATGACCAAAGCGACCACTGGCGCGAAGTTCGATTCGTCGTGTTCGACGCTCCGGCGGCGAAGGGCGGCTTTGAAGCCTGGCAGGACTTCTTGGCAACGACACTCTGCGAACACTAACCGCAATTCGCGCGGGTGCTGAATCAAGAACGGTGCCGGGGGCTCCAGCATCTCCGCGAGGAGCTGTGCCGAATCACTTCGCTCGGCGGGGAAGGGCTGATGTTGCGTCAGCCCGGATCGCGGTATGAAGTGGGCCGCTCAAACACGCTCCTCAAGGCGAAGGTGTTTTTGGAGGTGGATGCCGAAGTCGTCGAGCACCTTGCCGGACAGGGACGGCATCGCGACCGCATGGGCGCGTTGCTGGTGCAGTTGCCGAACGGCATCCGATTCAATGTCGGCACCGGATTCAGTGACGCGCAGCGCGAAGCTCCGCCGCCCATTGGGAGCATCATCAACGTCCGCTTCCAGGAACTCACCGATCGCGGCGTGCCCCGCTTTCCATCTTTCGTGCGCGCCCGCCGTGATATGGCCTCGCTGTTCGTCGGCTGACACCATTGCACCGAATTCAATTCCGCACCGAAGCCGCCGCGTGGCGGCTCGTTTCGTTTCTGGTCCGCTCTCTTTTCACCTTTCCCGAAAGGACTATCCCATGACCCGACGTTTTGAATTCGTCTCCGGCTCCTCCAGCAAGTTCTGGGAGATCACCAACAACAACCGCGAGGTCACAGTCCGCTACGGCCGCATCGGCTCGAACGGACAGACCCAAACGAAATCGTTCACGTCCGACGCCGCTGCCAACACGCACGCGCTGCAACAGATTAATTCGAAACTCGCCAAGGGCTACTGCGAGCTGGCTGTCACCTAGCACTCCCGCCAAATCCGCTTGGCCGCAGGGAGGCGGCCCGGCGGATTCGGAGTTCTTTCCCAACTCATTCACCAGGAGATCACCGATGCCCCGTGTCTTGAATCGTCCCGCCGCCGCCCGTCCGTCGCGCACACCAGCGGAGCAACTCCGAGCCACGATGGCTGCGCTGCGTGTCAGCTTCATGTGGTTTGGGATTCGCAAAACCCTGACGCCCGAACAACGCTCGCAGGCCGCCGAGAGCTTCGGTGCCGAAGGACAATTTCTGTCGGCCGGCAAGAAGCTGCTCGACAGCAAACACCCAGCGTTCCGTGCCGTTAATGCGGTCAAACACGAAGTCGTCACCTATTGGCGTGGCGTGAGTTTGCCGTTCCCCGAACCAGGCATCCGGCTGATCCGTCAGCAGGATGTCAGCGCCGTGCAGGTGCAACTCACAACGCTGAAGGCCGAACTCACCGAGGCGGTCGAGCAACTCGATCAACAATTCGGTGCGATGAAAGCCACGGCACGCGAGCGGCTCGGAAGTCTGTTCAATCCCACCGACTACCCCGATTCACTGCGCAGCCTGTTCGATGTGACTTGGGAATTTCCCAACGTCGAACCACCGAGCTATCTGCAACAGCTCAGCCCCGACCTGTACCGACAGGATAAAGAGATCGAACAGCGGTTGTCGAATCGCCGCGTCACACATGATACCGCACCTTGCCGGCGACGATAACGGTGTGGGCTCGGCCTTTGACTTCCCAGCCGGCGAACGGCGTGTTGCGGCCCTTCGAGCGGAACTTCGTCGGGTCGATGCGCCAGGCGGTGGTCGGGTCGATGATCGTGATGTCGGCGTCCGCGCCCGGTTTGAGCGTTCCTTTTTGGATGCCGAGGATCGTCGCCGGGTTGATCGTCAGTTTGGCGATCAGCTTTGACCACGTGAGATGCCCCGGCTCGATCAGCGTCTTGATACAGATCGGCAGCAGCGTTTCTAAGCCGACCACTCCAGCCGGAGCGATGTCGAGTTCGTCTTGCTTCTTCTCTTCGGCAAACGGTTGATGGTCTGAGCAAATGACGTCGATCGTGCCGTCGCGGAGTCCCTCGATCAGGGCGGCAACATGCTCCTTCGTGCGGAGCGGTGGATCAACTTTGAAGTTCGTGTCGTAGCCTCGCAGGTCCGCGTCAGTCAGTGCGAGATGATGCGGCGTGACTTCGGAAGTGATGCGGATTCCTTTTTCCTTGGCTCGGCGGATGTGTTCGATCGCTCCGGCCGTCGTGACCGTCATCAAGTGGACGAGGCCGCCCGTCATCTCGGCCAGCGCGATGTCGCGAGCGACCATGATGACCTCTGCTCCGGAGGGGATACCGCGCAGGCCCAGCAGCATCGAGTAGTAGCCCTCGTGCATGATCCCCTTCGCGGCCAGTTCGGGAACCTGCGGGTGATTGAAGATCGGCCGGCCGAACATCCGCGTGTATTCGAGAGCACGGCGCATGATCTCGGCGTTGGCGATCGGGTGCTTCGCGTCAGTGAATCCAACGGCCCCACCCTCGACGAGTTGGCCGATCTCCGCCAGTTCTTGGCCGTCGTGATTCTTGGTGACCGCTCCCAACGGAAAGACGTTGCAGTGACCGGCGCGAGCACATTGCAACTGAATGAACTCGACCGCCGCGCGAGTATCGATCACCGGCGACGTGTCCGGCATACACGCGACCGAGGTCATTCCTCCGGCCAGCGCCGCCGCCGTCCCCGATGCGGTCGTCTCGTCTTTCTCATCTCCCGGTTCGCGCAACGAGACATGAATGTCGATCAACCCCGGACAGACAATGAGCCCACTCGCGTCGATCACGTGATCGGCGACGGCGGCTCCCGTGTCGATCCCTTCGACGCGGTCATTCTTCAAAAACAAATTGCCGACCCGGTCAATGTTCTGACTCGGATCAATGATGCGTCCGCCGCGGATCAGTGTGGTGCTCATGCCGGTGTTCCAAAACTTTCGATTACGGGATTAGCTCCAAGAACGACCGATCCGCGAGTTGATAGACGCGAAAATCATTGTCGAGCGTGAAAAGGCGCTTGATTCCGCGAGACTCTGCAACTGCGACGAGTGACGCATCAGCCAAGTCCATCGGGACGTTACGGTATCGCTCCATCAATTCCTGCATTCGAAAGACCTCCGCTGACGAGAGATCCGTCAGTTGAATGATCTCCTTGCTGACGGCGTCCCAAAGATTCTGCTGCCCTTTCGCTCCCTTGGCTCGATGCAGCAGATACATGGCCTCGGTCAAGCAGGGCCAAGTCGTCAGCAACGGTCCAACGGGAAGTTGTCGAGCGGCCAAGAGGCAATCGGCATGACGCGAATCTCGGCGATTGAAAAGTCCGACGAGCGGCCCTGTGTCGGTCAGTGTCATAACTTGCCAGCTCGTTTCTTTTCGACCAAATAATCTGTGAACTTTTCACCACAGTCTTCAGACAATGTCTCGTCCGAGTCACCGTCCACGCAGCCGACGAAATCTCCTAAGAATTCCAAAAGGTTGCGCGGAGGCACCGGGGCCGTTGACTTGCTGGCCACCATTTTCCGCAGTCCGTCAATCGCCAGCGATTCGACCGTTGTTCCCTCGCGGGTCGCTTGTTGAGTCAGGTCTGCTTCCAAGTCTGCGGGCAAAACGATTGTCGTCATCATTGGCTCCTTCTGAATGATTCATACTGAGACCGACGCACTCGCTGCCAATTCTTGCCGCCGCTGATGCAACAGGTACAGGCACGCCATGCGAATCACCAGACCATTGCTGACTTGATCGAGGATGACGGAATGCGGGCCGTCGGCCACTTCGGGGGTGATCTCGACACCGCGATTGATCGGGCCGGGGGCGAGGATCAGGACATCGGACTTGGCTCGGCGGATGCGGTCGCCGTTCATGCCGAAGAAATGCGCGTATTCGCGGATCGACGGGAAGAACGCGCTGCGCTGACGCTCGAACTGAATTCGCAGCAGGTTGATGCAGTCGCACTCGCCGAGGATTTCGTCGAGGTTGTTTGAGACCTCGACACCGAGCCGCTCGACGTGTGCCGGGATCAACGTCGAGGGGCCGCAGACGATGACTCGCGCGCCGAGTTTCTTCAGGCCCCAGATGTTCGATCGTGCGACGCGACTATGCAGGATGTCGCCGACCAGCGCGACGGTCAGTCCGGCCACTTTGTCGCGATGTTGCCGGATCGTGAAGATGTCGAGCAGCCCTTGCGTCGGGTGCTCGTGAGTCCCGTCCCCCGCGTTGAGCACACTGGCCTTGAGCAGTTTGGACAGCAAGTGCGGCGCGCCGGACGTGCTGTGCCGCACGACGACTTGATCGACCCCCATCGCTTCGATGTTCTGAGCCGTGTCGTAAAACGTTTCCCCTTTGGATAGGCTGCTCGTCGAGGCGGTGAAATCGACGGTGTCCGCACTCAGACGTTTGGCCGCGAGACTGAAGCTGGTCTTCGTGCGTGTGGACGGCTCGAAGAACAGGTTCGCGACGACGGTCCCTTGGAGGGCACTCAGTTTCGTTTCACCCTCGGCGGCCAGACGTTTGAATTCGGCGGCCTGATCTAAAATGAGAGTGATTTCGTCGGCGGAAAGCTCTTCCAAACCGAGTAGATGTTTCTTGGTCCAACGCACCCCAGCAGCGGCCGAAGCAGTCGCGATGGTCATGAGCGGTCGAGTCCAGCAAGAGGCAAAGAGCGAAGTTCGTCGGACTGTACCGCCCGCGCGAGACTGCTTCAATCAACGCATCGCGGCTGACAACAGCACCGCTCGCGTGCCACCAAGCCGCTTGGCAGTTCTGACGACTGCCGTACCAATCAACCAGCCTTAAGTCGAAGTGGGAGTTCCGAAAGAAACCGGTGGGAAGGCAACGTGGCCCGGCCTGAATTGGAGGCCGAAGGACCACAGATTCGCTCGATTGAGGCACGGGCGGCAGCATTCAGACGCAGCGAGATTTCCGTGTAGACCTCTGATTTCTCCCACTCCTTTCCTCGTGGGGATTTCTCCACCCAGTCGGCGAGAACCACCCAACACAGATCCTGAAACTGCTCCTGTGACAGTTCCAGTTTGTGGCCAGTGAACCGGTCGTGAATTTGAATCGGCCCGCTGGTCGTTTTCAGTGCCGCCTGAAACTCAGGAAACGCTGCGGTTGCGTCGCCGTACTGGAAGGCGCAGCGGCAATAGGCGAGAAACTCCGCTCGTTCTCCGATGAGGGTTTTCATGTGATCGCGGGCGGAGATCGGAAACTGCCTGCCAGGCGGCGTATACATATTGTGGAATAAACCGGCGCGGCAGATGTCGAGGTCGCATCCCCACGATCTGAGATACCGGTAAGTACCAAGGCAATGTGCCAACCGTGTGTTGTCGCGGAAGACCGCCCGGGTTGAAGCTCCTTCAGTGATATGCACATCAAGCAGCAACTGTAATCCTGGATCTTCGCAGATATCGACCGGAGAGACTCCGGCCTGGAACTCCGACTGTGCGAGCCAGTCGTCGAACATCGGCCGAAACACGTTGACATCGGCGTATTGCGAGTAGCTCCAATCGACAGCGCGGCGATGGATGTCGTCCCAGAGTCCTCGCGGCCAACTGGCGCTGTACCAGATGTGGCTGGCCGCTTCCTTGACTGAACCATAGAGATAGCCAGCCTGTCCAACATAGCTTTCGGCTCCGGGAACCTGCGGCACGAGCGTGTAGCATCCTGTGGCCATCGCTTCGGCAATCGAGATTGGCATTCCGAACGGCTCTTCGTGGCCGTAGGTGTGTAGATAGATGCCGGCACTGCGAACGAGCGCGGCCACTTCCTCGGTCGGGAGATCGATCCGCACATCGACGGGACTGCCGTGTCGGCGGTTGTATTCGAGGAACTCATCGACATAGGACGCGAGGTTATTGATGCGTCCGAGTGCCAGAACAAAGCGGTGTTCGGGGCATTGCCGGGCGATATCAACAAAGTCCTCCAAATGCTTGGCTGGTTTCGCAGCGGACGCACGGACGACGAGAAAACGGTCCTTCTCCTTTTCGGGGTAGTACAGGTCGCCGTTGAACCCGACCGGTGTCGGACGGACTTTCGGCAGTTCGGGAATGCGATCGGCGTAGTGCGGGAAGATATATAGCTTGCGCACGACCGGATCGGTCGCGAGTGTATGCAGTAGTTGAGGATTGAATTCAAATCCATGGCCCCGAACAGTCATCGGAAGTCCGAAGCGGGCGACTGTGTCGCGGTACTTCGGGACAAAATGCAGCCAGTGGCAATGAACGACATGCGGACGGAATTTGCGGATGACATCGGCCAGCGGGCCGTTGTGGACGGGAACTTCCGAGGGGTATTGGGCGACCGGATTTTCCAGTTCGCTCCAGACCTCGATCTCAACGCCCCAGCGTCGCAGGCAGGCGATCTCCCAGCGAACGTAAGTTTCCGTGAGTTGCGGGTAGTCCCAGAGGACGTACAGCACGCGCGGGCTTCGCTCGACGGGGCGATCGAACTTCCGTTGCATGAGGTAACGGTTCCTCCAGAAGCTCTCACGGGCAGAGACACTGTCGGGGGTCTTTTCTTGATAGCGCCCCGCAATTGTCGGGATTGGCGTTGGATCGGTCTGTTCGGTGTAGCGGGCAATGAGATCCCAGTCGACGAGTCGCGTCATCGCTTCGTCGAATCCGCCGCAGCGGTGGAACAAACTCGTGCGGTGGACGAAGGCGTTGAGATCGATCCCGCCTTCTTTCAGATATCGTTCGCGATGGAATTCGACGCCGCGAATAAACGACTGCCGCCGTTCTTGGCTTTCGACCAGTTGGGCAGCATAGGCGCATTCGACGTTAGGCTGATCACGGAATATTTCGACCACTCGCTCCAGAAAACCGGGAAACCAAGTGTTGTCCGAATCGAGATAGGCGACGATTTCTCCCTTGGCAACGTGAAGTGCGGTGTTGCGCGCGGCCGAGACGCCACGGCCTGTATTCGGCATCCAACGAATCCGCAAATCGTCGGAATACTGGCGGACGACCTCGTCCGTGCCGTCGGTGCAAAAGTCATCGACAATCAGCAATTCCCAGGCAAGCCAAGTCTGTTGCCGCACGCTCTCGATGGCCGCAGCAATGCTGGCTTCACGATTACGAACCGGCATGACGATGGAGATCAACGAACGGCCAGAGGTCGTCTCCGCATTTTGATCCGAGAGCGGACTGGAAATTCGGTCTGCAAAAACTGAGTGATGATTCTCCCCCAGCCATCTCAGCGCGTCACCATGCTCGCGAGCCACCTGTTGCAGTGACTCGACCGCGAGATCGAACTGCGGTTTTGTCGTGGCTCTATCACGCTGACGAAGCTGTTGCTCGATCTGGTCGAGCCGTTCCACCGTCCGGCGCATATCGTCGCGAGCGGCCAGCCCCCATCCGGAGACTATTTTTTGGCGGAGCTTCCGGAACTTTTGTTTCGACAAGATGTTTCGGGAACTCAGCAAGAGGCTCGACAATCGAGATGAAAAGCGAGACATCACAAACCCCGATTCGATGTTGCTTGGAATGAACGATTGACGTGCCCGACAAAAGTCGAAGTAGCCTGGACCGCAGATCACTTTTATTGGGAAATAACACTTCCGCTTGGGCTGAAACCCACGCGATCGGGGCTGGAAATCCAAATGTCGGGAGATATAGACCGTCGCTTGCGATTCTGCCTACTTCAGTTTGTGCCGTTTCACTGTTCAAGGCGTCCCAATTGACGTGCCGTCGCCCCTCCGAAACTCTGTCCGAGACACCTCTTGACTCGTTTTCGCGGATGCCAGTAAACGCCGTTCTTGTGACCTCGAACTCTTTGAAATCCCGGACACGGTGGGAGTCTTCTCGTGCTGTTCTGCTCTCAGCAATTCTTGCTGTTCTTCACGCTGGTGTTTGCCCTGTATTGGGCGATGCCTTGGCACAAAGCGCGGGTCTATCTGTTACTGGCGGCGAGCTTGTTCTTCTACGCCAGTTGGAATCATTGGCTGGCGGCGATCATCGCGGTTTCAACCACGTTCGATTTCTTCGTGGCCCGGGCGATCGACGGATCGTCGGACACGCGGCGACGGAAGCTGCTGTTGAGCGTCACTATCACGGCCAACTTGGGACTGCTGTGTTACTTCAAGTACGCCAACTTCTTTTTGGCCTCGCTGGAGCAGGCGCTGCACGCGGCGGGAGCCAGCGTCTCGCTGCCGTTATTGAGCGTGATCTTGCCGATCGGCATTTCGTTCTACACGTTTGAGGCGATCAACTACGCCGTCGATGTGTATCGCCGCGAAGTCCGCGCCGAGCGCAGCTTGCCGCACTTCATGTTGTTCATCACGTTCTTTCCGCACTTGATCGCCGGGCCGATCGTGCGGGCCCGCGACTTCTTGTCGCAGATTGATCGCCCCAAACAATGGAACTGGCTGCGTCTGAATCTAGGCGTGCAGTTCTTCCTGATGGGGATGTTCAAGAAGATGGTCATCGCCGACCGCATGGCCGCCTTCGCCGATCCGGTTTTCGCGAACCCGGAGCATTACCGCACCAGCGCCGCGTGGTTGGCGGTGCTGGCGTATTCGATCCAGATTTACTGCGACTTCTCCGGCTACACCGACATGGCGATCGGGTCGGCTCACATGCTGGGCTACAAGCTGGCGCAGAACTTCAACATGCCCTATCTGGCGTCGAACATCTCTGACTTTTGGCGACGTTGGCACATTTCGCTGTCGAGTTGGTTGCGCGATTACCTCTTCATTCCGTTGGGTGGGAGTCGCGGCGGAACGTGGGCGACGAACCGCAATTTGCTGATCACGATGACGCTGGGCGGATTGTGGCATGGGGCGAGTTGGACCTTCGTGGCGTGGGGCGTGTTGCATGGTTTGTTACTCGTGGGGCACCGCACGTTTCGCGATTTCTGCGCGAGCCGTCCGATGTTGACCGCGTGGTATCAGAGTCTGCCGGGAACGATCTGCTCGGTGGTGCTGACTTACTTTTGCGTCTCGCTGGGCTGGGTGTTGTTCCGCGCCAGCAGCTTCACTGCGGCGGCGGCCATGTTCAAAACGATGTTTGCGCCGCGGGATGGGCTCTTCGTGCAAATGCCCAAACAAAGTCTCTTCATGCTCACGGCAGTCGTCGTGATGTGCCACCTGCTGGTCAGCTCCGGACTCTGGAAGAAGTACGCCGAACGATTGCCGGCTCCCGTGCTGGGAGCCGGATACGCGGCGGTGTTGTCGTTGTCGCTGTTGCTTAGCCCGTTGGCCGGGAAGGCGTTTATCTATTTTCAGTTTTGAAACTAACCCGAAGCGTGAGCGAGGGCGGACGCTTCA
>JANNDA010000865.1:0-2439 GCA_031387195.1 Planctomyces sp.
CATCTCTACGAGAGTAACAATCACTACCGCAACTTCATTGACTGTGTCCTTTCGAGGAAGCCGACAGCAGCCCCGGTCGAGGTCGCCCATCGCTCAATCACCATTTGCCACCTCGGAAATATCGCCATGCGGCTTGGAAGAGAGTCGCTGAAGTGGGATCCTGACAAGGAACTCATCCTCGATGACGCCGAGGCTTCCAAGATGCTCAGCCGGGAATACCGCGCACCGTGGAAGCTCGAGGTGTGACGGCGAAGAATCCGTGTTTTGTGGTTGATGGTTCGCCGGCAAGATCGAACGCGATGACCGTGGCTTGGCGACGGGCACATGCGAATCTTCGACGAGTTACGGAAATTGGAGAGCGAAGCATTAGTCGCCGGCTGCAGGAATGGGACGGGAAATGTGAATGCCATCGTTAGTGACCACAACCCAATGGGTTGGCGGTTCGACAACACTTACTCGCGGCTGCCTGAAATCTTTTTCGCTCCGGCGAAACCGGCCACTTTCAGAGCACCTCGCTTAGCGATTCTAAACCGTCGACTGGCCGACGACCTCGGCCTCGACCTCAATACGATTTCACCCGAAGCCGCCGCATCCTTGTTCGCAGGCCAGGAACTGCCAAGCGGCTCCCGACCGATCGCGCAGGCGTATGCTGGGCATCAGTACGGCAACTTCACGATGCTCGGTGACGGCCGCGCGATCCTGCTAGGTGAACACCGATCGCCCTCCGGGCAACTCGTCGATATCCAATTGAAAGGGGCGGGGCAGACGCAATTCTCACGTCGCGGCGATGGCCTTGCCGCTCTCGGACCGATGCTCCGTGAGTACATCATCAGCGAGGCGATGTTCGCCCTCGGTATTCCGACCACTCGAAGTTTGGCCGTTGTCACCACCGGCGAACCGGTCTACCGAGAGGTCAAGCGGCAAGGGGCGATCCTCACCCGCGTGGCTGCCAGCCACATTCGGGTTGGGACGTTCGAGTACTTAGCTGCGAAGGACGACGAATCGAACCTGCGAGTGCTGGCCGATTACGCGATCAACCGCCACTTTCCGGAGTTGGCCGACTTACCGAGCCGGTATCTGGAGTTCTTCCGCGCGGTCATGGATCGACAAGCCGCTCTTGTTGCCCGATGGCACCTCGTCGGTTTCATCCACGGCGTGATGAATACTGACAACATGGCGATTTCCGGAGAGACGATCGATTATGGCCCGTGCGCGTTCATGAACGCCTACCGTTCGGACACCGTCTTCAGTTCGATCGACCACGCTGGCAGGTACGCCTATGGCAACCAGCCCGCAATCGCGCAGTGGAACTTGGCCCGTTTCGCCGAGACCCTGTTGCCACTTCTTGCTGATCAACAGGAGAAGGCGGTTGCCATCGCGACAGAAGCACTCGGCGAATACCCAGCGCTGTTCGAGCAATACTGGCTGTCTGGGATGCGGGCCAAGTTGGGGCTCCAGAGTGCCGAGGCTGGCGACATGGAGTTGGTTCAATCTCTGTTGGCCTGGATGCAAGAGAACCGGACCGATTTTACCAACACGTTTCGCGATCTCTCGGAAGATGAGTTGCCGAGCGGGAACCGGTATGAAGATCCGAATTTCCGCGAATGGCATTCGCGTTGGCATCTTCGCCTCAACCGCGAGAAAAGGCCGACCACCTTAACCCACGCCGCGATGAGGAGCGTGAACCCAGTCGTCATTCCCCGGAACCGTCGAGTCGAGGAAGTACTCGCAGCCGCAGAGAACCACAACGATCTGTCAGTGCTTCATCGTCTGTTGGCGACGCTGGCGACGCCATACGAAGTCGGCACTGATACACCAATGTATCAGGAGCTTCCGCCTGACGATTGCAGTTACCGAACGTTCTGCGGAACTTAGGCCATCGACACTACTTTCGGGCGAGGCAATACAACACGACCTCCGCGGTCATCGACTGTAAGATGAGTTCTTCATGTTCGTTGCCCGTCGGTAGGAGATTCCAATGCTTCGCCTGTTTGCTGTCAGTCTGTTGTTGACCGCTACGCTTTTGGTCGCCGATGAAAAGAACTCTGCAAAGCTCGCCGCGCCCGAAGGCTGGGGTGGCGAAACGATTGAACTACCGCCAGGGTTTGCTCCCGACATGAAGCTGAAAGGTTCTGAACACATTCGGTTTGCCCCCGGAATGATGAAACCGGCGTCGGATTCATTCTTCAGCTATGCCTTTGTGTTCGAGATTCAGTCAAAGCCCGATCTGACGGATGCCGTCGTCAAAGAAGAGTTCCTGAAATACTACCGAGGGCTTTGCATGAAAGTTCTCGACGGAAAGGCCCCGGACGTCGATCCGTCCAAATTCACGCTTGAACTGCAACGCATGAAATCCGACGCAAAGCCTCTACCGAACGAAAAGGATGCGGATGCGCCGGTGCTTTACACAGGCACGCTGGATTGGGTCGAACCGTTCGC
>JANNDA010000887.1:0-2329 GCA_031387195.1 Planctomyces sp.
CACCGAGGCAAGCTCGGTGGGGTTGGTGGTAAGTCGCGCAACCCGTTCGACAAACAACGCCACGAGCACTCACCCCGTCCAGGCAAACCATCGTGCGAACCACTTTTTCACCGCTGGCGTCAACCGGCGGCGCTGGAACTGATCGGCCAGCCGTTTGATGATTTCCGCTTGAGTCGGATAAGGATGAATGGTTTTCGCCAGCGAGCCCATTCCTAGCTTCGCCGTCATCGCCAGCGTCAGTTCGTTGAGCATGTCTCCGGCATTCGAGGCGACGATCGTCGCTCCCACAATCTGGTCGGTGCCGCGCTTCACGAGCACTTTGGCAAAGCCCTCCGTCTCGCCATCGAGTACCGCTCGGTCGATGTGCGATAACTGTTCGATCAACACATCGACGGCGATCCCGCGCTCACGGGCCTCAGCTTCGCTCAGTCCGACCGCCGCGATTTCGGGATCGGTGTAAGTGCAACGAGGAATGACCAGCGACGAGCCTTTGCCGCGTCCCGGAAAGAGCGCGTTCTGCAACACGATTCGAGCCATCGCATCCGCCGCGTGCGTGAACTTGAACTTCGAGCAGACATCTCCCGCTGCGAAGACCCGGTGATTGCTCGTGCGAAAGTGGTCATCTACGACCACGCCGTTGCGGAGATCGAAAGTGATCCCTGCTTTGCCGAGATCGAGTGATTCGATATTCGGGGTGCGACCGACGGCGATGAGCAACGCATCGGTAGAACGGTTTTCCAAGCCGTTCACGCGGAAATCATCATCACGCGGCTGCCCGGTTTGGAAAACCGGGCTACGGTTGCTTGGCTCAATCCACAACAGCTTCTCCGCACCGTTGCATTCGACTCGCGCCAATCGAGCGTGCCGCACAACCTCAACGCCGTCACGCTGCATGGCCGCTTCGACAATTCTGGCTGCTTCGAGATCTTCTTTCGTTAAAAGCGTCGATCCGGAAGCGATCAACGTCACCTGCGATCCGAACCGAGCGAACGCCTGTGCCAACTCGCAGCCGATGGGACCGGCACCCAATACCGTCAGCCGTTGCGGCAATTCGGTTAGTGAGAACACGGTCTCGTTCGTGACAAAGTCATTCTCGGCCAATCCTGGGATGGACGGGATCACCGCACGCGAGCCGGTGGCGATCATTGCTCTGCGGAAACGCAGCCTCTGCCCGACGACTTCAATCGAGTCTGCACCGACAAAACTCCCCTCGCCAAAATAGACATCAATGCCAAGTCCTCGAAACCGTTCTGCCGAATCATGCGGAGCCAATGACGCTCGCAATTCGCGCATCCGCTGCATCACCGCTGCGAAATCGACGCGCACTCCGTCCGGCACCGCGACGCCAAATCGGTGAGCATCCCGCACCGTCGCCGCCACGCGTGCCGACTTCAACAACGCTTTCGACGGCACACAGCCGTAATTCAAACAGTCACCACCCAGCCGATGCTTCTCGATCAATGCCACCTTTGCACCGAGCCCCGCCGCTCCCGCTGCCGCGACCAATCCCGCCGGTCCACCGCCGATGACGACCAAGTGATACCGCGATTGCGGCTGCGGATTGATCCAATCACGCGGTGCGACATGTCGCTCAAGCTCTTTGTCCGGCGATGTATCGTTCATGAATCAGCTCATTCGTTTTGATAATTCATTGTCCGAATATAACCCGACGCGTGAGCGAGGGCGTCGTCGCCGTTCGCCCTCGCTCACGCTTCGGGTTACTTCGAGGCGGTCGCATCCGCCAGCGTCTTCTTCGCGATTCGAGTCAACATCACCGACACCAGCAACGTCGCCAGCAAGCCGAATCCGAACAACACCTGTTGGGCGATCCCGCCTTGTGACGATCCCGAAGTGATCTCGGTCAAGCTCTTGGCGGCGGCACCAATTGAGACATACAGGCAAGTTCCTGGAAACATCCCGGTCCACGACGCCAGCACATAATCACGGAAGCGAACTCGCGTCAGTCCGAAGGCATAATTCAACAAGTTGAATGGCAACACCGGGGACAGCCGAGTCAGAAAGACAATCTTGAAAGCATGATCGACGACCGCTTGATCGAGTGCTCGAAATCGCGCGTCACCGGCGACCTTGTGCTCGATGAGCCGTCGTAGCAACGTCCGGCCAGCCAGAAAGGTCACGCTGGCGGCAACCGTGCTTCCCAACGATACGGCGATGACCCCTTTGACGAATCCGAAAACGAAGCCTCCGGAAATCGTTAGAAACGGAGCCGGAAAGAAGAGCAAGCTGGACGGCGTATAGGCCAGCGCCAACCACAACAGCCCGATGTTGCCTTGTGCTCGCAACGCATCCACGAGCTTCACGGTCAGCT
>JANNDA010000889.1:0-7397 GCA_031387195.1 Planctomyces sp.
CAGAACTGCAAGCTGCTTGAGATCGGTCAGCATCGCGCCGTCGGTGCCATAGGAGACCGTTGTCGCACGCGGACGATCGGCGAGTTTCACGAGTTCTTGAATGAACTCGCAGTTCGGATCGACATACAGCGGCAGCGCTCGGTTGCGGACTTCAAACTTGAGACCGCAACGTTCGGCGGCGGCTTGAGCGCGAGTGACCAGTGCTTCGGGGTTCTGCCCCGGCATCGGTCGAAAATAGACCGTGCAGACGCTCTGTGGCGCGGTGATATTGCAGGCATGTGTGTGGTCGTTGATGCCGATGTTCCAACTGATTGTCGGTGGATCAAATTCCGGATGCTGCCACGCGGGGTCGGCTTCCACCTCGTCATGAATGGCTTTCATCTCGCTTAGGAAAGGGATCATCGCCAAGTTTGCGTTGAGCCCTTCACGCGTGCTGCTGTGCGCGGCTTTGCCGATCGACGTCGCGACCATGCCGAACGTCCCTTTGTGAGCATGCACGACTTCCAAGTGAGTCGGCTCGCCGATGATCCCCTTGGCGTTCCCGGCGACCATCTCGCGAAAGAGTACCGAGCGCTTCGCGACATCGCGGGCTCCGCCGTATCCGATTTCTTCGTCCGCTGTGCAGGTGACGTAGATTGGCTGACGCAATTCCGCCGCGCGAACACGTTCGACCGCTGCCAACATGCAGGCGATTGAACCTTTCATGTCGCAACTCCCTCGACCATACAGCCGGCCCTCTTTCACAGTCGGCTCGAATGGCCCGTGTTCTTCGGTGGACCACGGACTCGCGGGGACGACATCCGTGTGGCCGAAGTAGGCCATGCCGCCGGTTCCGCGACCGAGCTTACCGAGGATGCTTGCCTTGCGAACGCCATTCGCGTCGTCGTATTCCAGGCGTTCGATCTCGAAGCCCATCCGCTTCAGCGATTGCTCGACCGAGTCGGTGACCGGAACGTTCGACTTGGAACTGACCGAGTCAAATCGGATCAATTCGCTGACATACTGCTGAGCATTCATTCGACGGTCCCTTAAATCGTGATCGCCAACGGCGATGTTTTTTCTGCAAGATTTTGGCGTCGCGATTCCACATTGCGGCTTTGCCGCCCAATGATTCCCGATCAAGATGTCTCTTCACACGTGAGACGCTGCATTGTGAGTGTGACTCCGCCGACAGTAGCCGGGTGCGACGAGCATCTCAAGATGGAGCGTCCGACGCACTAAACGGGGCACGATTGTGGAACACAAACCGAGCGAGGTGAGCGGGGCCAATTGACCAATACAAGCCCGAAGCGCGAGCGAGTGCATTCATTGGCGGTTTGAAGACACGCACTCGCTGGCGCGTCGGGCTTGTATTGGGGGAACTCAAAATACTTGGACGGCGTTGCCCGCTCGCCTGAATCTCTCGCGAGCGGGGGCGTTGACTCCAAAGTTTCTGAGGTTCACCGTTACCATGAGCACCCCAATGGCTGTTCCAATTGCGCCGAGAGGTTTGCCATGAAGCGAGCTGTGTCCCACGTTGCTGGTTATCTCGTGATCTTGACGATGTCTGCGCTGCTGCCCAATCGCGGCCAGGCGGCGGACGCCCCGCCGAGTTTTTCGCGAGACATCTTGCCGATCCTGTCGGACAACTGCTTTCAATGTCACGGTCCCGATGCAAAAGCGCGCGAGGCGGATTTGCGGCTCGACCACGAAGAGAGTGCTTTGCGGAAAGAGAAACCGGTGATCGTGCGGGGCAAGAGTTCCGACAGCGAATTGCTGAAACGGATTCACTCGACTGATCCGGACGCGGTGATGCCACCGCCGAAGTCTGGACGGAAACTGACGCCGGAGCAGATCGAGTTGCTCAAACGCTGGATCGACGACGGAGCGAAATGGGGCAAGCATTGGGCGTTTGAGAAGCCCGTGCGGCCGGAGGTGCCCGATCTCAAATCTCAGATTTCAGATTTGAAATTTCAGATTAAAAACCCAATTGATGCGTTCGTCTTTTCGCGGCTCGGAAAAGAGAAGCGATCGCCGTCACCGGAAGCTGCAAAAGAAACGCTGCTACGCCGAGTCACACTCGATCTGACTGGATTGCCGCCGACGTTGAGCGAACTCGATGCGTTTATGGCGGATCAATCGGCGGATGCTTACGACAAGGTCGTCGATCGGTTGCTCAAGTCGCCGCGCTTTGGCGAACGGATGGTGTGGGAGTGGCTCGACGCGGCGCGGTATGCCGACACGAATGGTTATCAAGGCGACCCGACTCGCACGATGTATTTCTGGCGAGACTGGGTGATCGACGCGCTCAACAACAACATGCCGTTCGATCAATTCACGATCGAGCAGCTTGCCGGTGACCTGCTGCCGAACCCGACGCAGTCGCAGCTCATTGCGACCGGCTTTCATCGCAATCACATGATCAATGGCGAAGGTGGTCGCATCGCGGAAGAGTCGCGAATCGATTACGTACAGGATCGCGTTGAGACGACCGGCACCGTTTGGATGGGGCTGACGTTTAACTGCTGTCGCTGCCACGATCACAAGTTCGATCCGGTGACGCAGAAGGAGTACTACCAACTTTCGGCCTATTTCAATTCGATCGAAGAGAGCGGCGCGAATGACGCAGGTGGGCTGGCCAACCCGGTGATCAGTCTCGCGACGCCGGACGTGCAAGCGAAAGTGGCCGCCGCGAAAGCGAGCGAAGAGGCTGCGAATAAAGAACGCAACGAGGCCGAAGCCAAAGTGCGTGAGTCGCAAGCTGAATGGGAGAAAGATCTGCGTGCGAGCCCCTCGACCATTGCCGAGCCAACGTGGGCCGCGCTCATCGCCGAGCAAGCGGCCTCTGAAAAAGGAGCAACGCTGACGAAGCTCGACGACGGCGCGATTCTCGTCAGCGGATCGAACCCAGCGACGGACGTGTTCACGATCAACGTCAAGACGAAGCTCGCCAACATCAGCGGCATTCGCCTGGAAGCATTGCCCGACGAGAGTCTTGTCAACAAAGGACCGGGACGTGCTGATAACGGCAATTTCGTGCTCACGGAATTGAAGCTCGTCGCTGCCGCGCAAGCTGTGCCGCTTGAGGGACTGAAAGCGACTTTCGAGCAACCGGGCTTCGCGATTACGAACGCCGTCGATGGAAAAAACGACACCGGTTGGGCGATCGCATCCGACTTCGGCAAGACTCAGGTCGCGGTGTTTGACGTGAAAGCACCGCTCAATCCGAAAGGGGAAGAAGTCGCTCTGACGTTCCGCTTGGAATTCCTCTCGCCGCACGTCAGTCATGTGATCGGCAAGTTTCGGCTGTCGGTGACGAACGCTTCGGCCACCACGTTGCGCGGTGTGCCGGACAAGATCCGTTCGCTCTTGGCGATTGAGACGGACAAACGCAACGAGGCTCAGAAAAAGGAACTGGCGGAATTTCACCTCAGCAGCGACGTGACTGTCGCCGCCGCTCGCCGCAAAGCGGATGACGCACGCAAGGTGCGCGAGGGAGTCGAACGCTCCGGGCCGCGCACGATGGTGATGCGAGAACGGGCTCAACCGCGCGACACGTTCGTGCTGATCCGCGGTGCGTATGACAAATTCGGCGACAAGGTCTCGCACGGGACGCCGACAATTCTTCCACCGCTGCCGACAGAAGGCCCCAACAACCGCTTGGCACTCGCTCGCTGGCTGATGTCGCCCGATCACCCGCTCACGGCGCGAGTCACCGTGAACCGCTACTGGCAGACTTTCTTCGGCACGGGCCTCGTGAAGACTGCCGAGGACTTCGGCGTTCAAGGCGATAAGGCGTCGCATCCCGAGTTGCTCGATTGGCTGGCGTGTGAACTCCGGGAACCGACCGTGCCGCAACTGAATGTCGCGAATGCCGACGAGAAGAACGCTTGGAACGTGAAGCATCTCGTGCGGCTGATTGTTACGAGCGCGACGTATCGTCAATCCTCAATGGTGGCACCCGGCGCGAGCGAACGTGATCCCGAAAACCGCTTGCTGGCTCGCGGGCCGCGGTATCGGTTACCGAGCTGGATGATTCGTGATCAAGCACTTGCGGTCTGTGGTCTGCTGGTCGAGAAACAAGGGGGGCCGCCAGTGAAAGGCTATCAGCCTGCTGGCATTTGGGAAGAAGCGACGTTTGGAGCGATTCGTTACCAGCAAGAGACCGGCGAGGCGTTGTATCGCCGCAGCCTGTATCAGTTCTGGCGGCGGATTGTGGGGCCGACGATCTTCTTTGATGTGGCGACTCGGCAATCGTGCCAAGTGAAGGTCGCGCGGACAAACACGCCGCTGCAAGCACTCGTCACGCTGAATGACGTGACTTATGTCGAAGCGGCGCGATCGCTCGCACAACAGATGCTGCTAGGTTCAGGAGCCGATGATGCCGCGCGACTGACCGAAGCCTTTCGTCGTTGCACTTGTCGCTCGCCGAAGCCACAGGAATTGGCACTGCTGACGAAGCGGTTGCAGACGGTGCGTGAAGCCTTCTCAAAGGATGAAGCGGCGGCAAAGAAGCTGATTGCCGTGGGCGACTCGAAGGCGAATGAGAAGCTCAATCCCGCCGATCTCGCGGCCTACACGAGCGTCATCACGCTGCTGCTGAATTTGGATGAGACGATCACGAAAGAGTGAGCCAGTAACCCGAAGCGTGAGCGAGGGCGAACGCTTCCAAAGTCTGCGAATTCAAAGCGTCGTGAAGCGTCCCCCCTTGCTCACGCTCTCTGAAGTTGCGCTATTGCAGTTCCGCCCCGAAGGGGCAGCCATAAACCAGCCCAGGGCAAGCGACCAACGGGAGCGTCGCCCTGGGTTTGCTTGTCGTAAATCCGTAAGCCCTGAAAGGGCGAAACTCTCCTGATCGGCTGGCAAGTGTCGCCCTGACAGGGCTTCAGAATCTCAGAAGAATCTGTACCCAGGGCGTTGCCCTGGGCTGGCATATGGCTGCCCCTTCGGGGCGGAATTGCAGAACAGTGCAACTTCAAAACTCACGCATCGGGTTTCTGGTCCGGCATCAAGATTTCGCCATCAACGCTTCAACGAGTTGTCGTGCGAGCTCGACGTGGCCGCGGACGTTCGGCAACTGGCCGCCAGCCGCCCACCAATCGGGTTCGGCATCGGCGGATGCCAAGCGTTCTTCAAAGAGCGACCAGTGGTCGATGAGCGAGACATGCCGCTCGTCAGTCACTTCGCGAATGATTTCCACATAAGCCGGCAAATCGGACGCATCCCCCCAGCGATCCGGTCGAGAGGTCGGGGGCGTTTGAAAGATCAACGTGGTCTCCGTCGCGTCAAATGAGCCGATGACCTCATGCAGTTGATCTCGAAAACGCTCGCGGCCCGTTGGGCCTGCAGCAGCGTCGGTTGAACCCAGCATCAAGACGGCGACATCGGGTTCGAAACGCGTGACTCGCCAGTCGATTGTTTTCAGAAAGTTCTCGCAGCGAGAATTCGGGACTCCCGTGTTGATCACAACATCGAGCAGTCGCCGCAGCTTGTTGCGGGCATGATCCGCGAAGTGTTCGGAGAATGTGCGTCCCGCGCCGGTTTGGCTGCCTCCTTGCACGATCGTGTCTCCGGAGAAAAGCCACGTCGCTGGTCGAGTGCTTTCCAGCACTTTGCGGACTCGATCAAAGCCGGACACAGCGGCCGCTTGTTCGCGAAGCTGAGCTTGTTGAATCGCGATCAAGCGTCGTTGGTCGGTGGATCGTTGGAAGCTGGGCATTGGTCGGCTCGCGGAGTGCGTTTGGTTTTCAAGCGGCGGGTCAGCTTACGTTGCGAATCGGAACACGGAAACCAATTGAAGACGAACTTTCGCCAAGAGCAATGTGGCGGAATGGCAACAAATCGACCTCATTGATACGACTGGTCTGATCAACCACAGAGCATTGCTCCGTTGCGGATGTGCTTCCATAATGCGCGCCGCTTCGGGATGTGTTTTTCGCCGGGGCTTGTTAGCACGACGCGTCAGCGAGTGATCACGGTGGGACCACTCGCTGACGCGTCGTGCTAGCCCCGTTCGGCGGTTTCGATCTCGCATCACGTCACATTTCACAGAACTTGGAAGGAGCCCTGACTCATGTCGATCTTCAACGACAACTCGGAAACGATCGGTCGCACGCCGCTGGTTCGGATCAATCGCCTCACGCAGGGATTGAAGGCCACGGTGCTGGCCAAGATCGAAGGCCGCAACCCGGCGTACAGCGTCAAGTGCCGTATCGGGGCCGCCATGATTTGGGACGCGGAGAAGCGCGGCCTTTTGAAAGCCGGCACACACGTCGTCGAGCCGACGAGCGGCAACACGGGGATCGCCTTGGCTTACGTCTGCGCCGCACGCGGTTATCCACTGACGCTGACGATGCCGGAAACAATGTCGATCGAACGGCGGATGATGCTCAAAGCCTTCGGAGCGAACTTGGTACTGACGCCCGGTAGCGAAGGGATGCGCGGAGCGATTGCGAAGGCTGAAGAACTCGCGGCTCAGCCCGGGTGGTTCATTCCTCAACAATTCAAGAACCCGGCGAATCCTGAGATTCACTTCAAGACCACTGGCCCGGAGATTTGGGAAGACACCAACGGCAAGGTGGACATTTTCGTGTCGGGTGTCGGCACCGGCGGGACGATCACGGGAGTCTCGCGGTACATCAAGACGCACAAGGGCCACCCGATGAAGTCGATCGCGGTCGAGCCAACGGCCAGCCCGGTCCTTTCCGGTGGCAAGCCGGGGCCGCACAAGATTCAAGGAATCGGAGCGGGCTTCATTCCGGACATCCTCGACGTTTCACTAATCGACGAAGTGATGCAGGTCACCAACGAAGAATCCTTTGAGATGGCTCCGCGATTGGCGAAAGAAGAGGGGATCATTTGCGGGATCAGTTGCGGAGCCGCAATGGCCGCCGCGTTGAAGGTCGCCGCTCGTCCCGAAAATGAAGGCAAGACCATCGTCGTCATCCTGCCCGACTCCGGCGAACGGTATCTATCGACGCCGATGTTTGAGTACGCGAAGAGCTAATTGGCGTTTGGTGAGCTGAACTTGACGAGTCTCAGAATGGAGTCTGACATGCGGTATCGAATCGGTCTCTGTGCCGTCCTGATTTTGTCAGTGAGCGTCATCGCTTTCGCGCAAAGTCTTTCCAAGTTCCGGTCAAAGCCGGTGAAGGCTAACAACACGTCCGACGTTTCTAACGACCAAGAGGGAGCTCAGCCGGGCTTGTCGCTTGGAGATTTTCACTCCGTCTCTGGCACAAAGTTTTTGAGGGCGAACCTGGTGGCGGACTCCAAAAAATCCGTGGGGTCGTTTTCAAAATCCAGTACGGCGGGATCACTGCGGAACCTCGTCTTCTTTGACACGGATACTGATACCGCCACCACGCTGCTTCCTGATAATCAGTCGGTGATCTTGTCTTTAGAAACGCTCCCAGAGC
>JANNDA010000911.1:0-2946 GCA_031387195.1 Planctomyces sp.
CAAGTTCCGCAAGATGGGTCAGTTCGAAGAGACGGCGGTTTTTTCGTAGCACGGTTTTCCAAACCGTGTGTCAAACCGACCACAAACTCTCATCAACAGCGACACACGGTTTGAAAAACCGTGCTACGAAAATTGGGAGCAGCAGAGATGACTCAACGACCTCTCGCACCGGCCAGCCTCGCGGCTCAAGGGCTTGGTTGGATCGAACCAACGACCAAGGGGATCGTTTCGCCGATTCATGTCTCGTCCACCTTCCTGCGCGATGAAGACAATCAGTTCCGCTCGGGCCGAGTTTACGCGCGAGCGGACAATCCGACGTTCGATCAAGTCGAGGCGACCGTCACGGCACTCGAACACGGCGTCGCGGGACTCGTCTTCGCATCGGGCATGGCCGCCGCGACCGCCTGCTTTCAGTCGCTCGAACCGGGCCACCATGTCATCGCACCAACGGTGATGTATTGGGCTCTGCGAAATTGGCTAGCAACGTTTGCCACGCGCTGGGGCTTGTCGGTCTCGTTCGTCGATACCACTGACCTTGCCGCCGTCGCCTCGGCAGTCCAGCCGGGCCGAACGAAATTGATCTGGTTGGAGACACCGGCAAACCCGCTGTGGCATGTCTCCGACATCGAAGCGGTCGCCGCGATCGCTCACCGAGCCGGTGCGCGACTCGCTGTCGACTCGACGGTGGCTGCGGCGGTCTTCACTCGGCCGCTCGATTTGGGAGCCGATGTGGTGATGCACGCCGCGACCAAATATCTCAACGGCCACTCCGACCTCGTGGCGGGAATGCTGGTCACCGCGCGCGACGATGACTTCTGGCAGCGAGTCAAAACGATTCGGGCTCAGATCGGCGGCGTGCTTGGATCGTTCGAGGCGTGGTTGCTAATGCGCGGACTGCGGACGTTGTTCCCGCGCGTTCGTTGGTCGGCTCAGTCGGCTCAAAGTCTGGCCGACCGCTTGGCCGCGCATCCGGCGGTCGCCGAAGTCCTGTATCCGGGCTTGCCGAACTGCATCGGCCACGAGGTCGCTCGGCGGCAAATGCACGGGGGCTTCGGGGCGATGCTGTCGATCCGAATTCGCGGCGGTGAGTCTGCTGCGATCGCGACCGCGGCGCGGATCGAACTTTGGAAACGAGCGACCTCTTTGGGCGGCGTCGAAAGTCTGATCGAGCACCGATCCAGCGTCGAAGGAACTGGCACGCCGTGTCCGCCGGATCTGCTCCGGTTGTCGGTCGGCATCGAAGACTCGGACGACCTGTTTGCGGACCTCGATCAGGCGCTGCTTGCCGCTCATGTGATGTGAGTTTGCGAGGCATTTCGCTGGCGCGTCGTGCTAATTTCCGCGCGTGTTCGGGAGTTGGTTTTGCCGTATCTCGATCGGCCGCGAGATATCCGCAACGTCCGATAATGTCTGTTATGTTGTTTTTCGCCTTCAAGAAATGCCGGGAAAACGCGGGGGTTCAAGCGGGCGGCTTGCTGCCGACGTGAGCCGAAACATTACCTCCCTGCCGACTCTGGTAGCCGGATGAACGGCCTCAACCAAACAGAGAAAGAAGCTGTCGAAGATCCCCCAATGGTTCTCAACACAGCCGTGAAAACATGCCAGACGAAACCCCAAACAGCTCGGCAACGGACTCGCCAAAGTGGAATCTCCTGCGGCATGAATCTGACCTCACTCAGAATTGTTTGTGACTGTCGATCAACAACGTCACCGGGCCATCGTTGACCAACTCAACATCCATGTGGGTCTGGAACCGACCGGTCTGAACCTCAATTCCTTGGCCCCGAATTTCAGCGACGAACGCCCGGTACAACTCGTCGGCCAACTCCGGTCGAGCGGCCTGGATGAAGCTCGGCCGACGCCCCCTCCGGCAGTCTCCCAAAAGCGTGAATTGGCTGACGACCAACATCGCACCGCCGACCTCGGTCAGCCCCAAGTTCATCTTGCCATCGGCGTCCTCGAAGACTCTCAGGCCGAAGATTTTCTGCGCCATGTAGACGACCTCGTTTTGGCCGTCACCCTCTTCGACTCCCAGCAGAATGAGAAAACCTTTGCCGATCCGGCCAGTAACCTCACCGGCTACCGTGACCGACGCTCGTGAGACTCGTTGCACGACAGCTCGCATTCATGGCTCCTTGCTTTTTTCGGCCTTCGACCTTCCCAAAAAACTCTCACGGAAAGTGATCAAACGAAATCTGGTTGAACTTTGACTGTCCGCGTCTTGTTCTTGGTGTCGAGCGACAGCAAAAACGAGCAAGACCAGTTGGATCGGAATCAAAAAGACCAACCCGAAAAAAGCCGCGAACTCATTTGAAAAATCGAAGTCCCCAACACTTGGTGCCATCATCAGATATCGCTCATAAACAGTTAGGAAGAGGCTAATACCGATTACTCCCAAGCATGCTCCGGGATATCGCGGAAGACGCAGCAATCGCCACGACGCAATCAGCAGCGTCACCAAGAGGTAAACAACGACTAACCAAATACCCAACATCCGATGGTCCTCACTATCGTCGTCTTGGCGTCTCGCTTTTGATGGCAAGAATTCCAATCACGTAGTCCCCGTTCGTGGTGCAAGCTTCCGGCTTGCGACCGAGTGGCAAGCTGGAAGCTTGCACTACGCCAAAGTCACCACCGCCCTCGCCTGCGTTCTTTCGACGGCAAGACTTCCAAACACGTCGTCCACCAGCCAGTCAGGATCGTCTCGATGAACTCATCCGGCAAGTGCTCGACGCTCATCTCGCGAGCGAGTTTATTGTGGTCGTAAGCCAGCGGGATGAACTCCACGTTCCAGGGCAGGGGAGACCGCCCTGCCCCGGCGTCGTGGCCGGTTCGCAGCAGCGTGTACCAGACGTTGGTCGTGCCATCGTTCTCCGGACGACCAAGCACGCCGGCGTTGATGAAGCTGCGAGGCGTAGTGCAAGCTTCCAGCTTGCAACTCAGTGG
>JANNDA010000916.1:0-9142 GCA_031387195.1 Planctomyces sp.
TTCCGAGTAGATGCCATCGACTCGGAAGACCCTGAAAAGAATCCGCACGCCGTCCGCTATTCGGAGATTTCTTACCAAGACTTCTTGCGACAGAATTTGAAGGTGATGGACGCGACTGCCATTCATCACTGCATGGAACACAACATTCCGATCGTCGTGTTCAACTACAAGAAGATGGGCAATGTCGAACGTGCCGTGGCTGGCGAGCGAGTCGGCACACGAGTGCTCCCCGCCGCAGAGATTGGCAAGGGTTAAGAACAACGTCGAGTATCTCGAAGTCGAAAAGCTCAATCACTTCTGGGCTCAATCACTTCTGGGCTCATCGGGCCAACGTGAATTCCAAGATCTGGGAGTTCTTTGAGAAGCATCCGCTGAAGCCTTGAAACCCAACGATCGTCGCCGCCTGCAATTCGTCGATCCCTTTTCTCAAACGATAAAAAAGGGGGTTCATCCGACTCAAGCGTGCGCGGGGCATTCCACGGTGGATTTTGGGAGGCATGACTCCGATGTCCAATGTGCGGAAAACAACGGCCCTGGCCGAGAATCCTCGACCAGGGCCTGACACGCCATTGGCGCATCGGAGACCGGAATATCCCTGGGCCGGTTGCTTCCCAGCAGAGCCTGCCTCCGTTTCTTCCGGCGTCGCCATTCCCATCGAAAACCGTCTGGGACTGCAACCATTGGACATCGGAGTCATGCCTTAAAAATCCACTGCGGAATTGCCTCGCGCGCGCGTTTGTCGGATGAACCAAAAAGGGTTCGACGAATTGAAGGAGACGACGAATGGGAGACTGGCAATCTCTCTTCTCGCTTTTCCATTTCTTGATCCCCAAACGTCTCCGCGATCCCTGCGTCTCTGCGTGAGACTTGCCGTTCACGACGGGAGCCTTGCTGGACCTCGCCACGGCGCTCAGTACGATGCGCCGACGATCCTCAGCGACGTTGGCCGGAGATGATTCCATGACCGCCACACTGACTCCGCTTCCCACGATGAAGCCGCCTCGCGTTGGGCCAAGCTCCGCTGGAATGCAGTTGGACCCGGACGAGTTTGACGCCATCACCGACTACGTGCGTGGTTATCGGTACGAACTCATCAAGGGTGTCCTGATTGTGAATGCCATTCCTGGTCCGGCTCAGGCCAGTCCGAATGAAACTCTCGGGTACATGCTGCGTGATTACCAAAAGAATAATCCCCAAGGAGCCGCCTTGGACATGACTCTTCCGGAGCGTTACGTCCGTGTGGGAAAAGATCGTCGGCAAGCGGATCGCGTGATTTGGGCCGGACTTGGTCAGCGACCCAGAGAGACGACAGACGTTCCAACCATTGCTGTCGAGTTCGTCTCCGCCGGAAAGCGGAATGCGATTCGTGATTACGAGACCAAGCGTGTGGAATACCTGGGCGCGGGCGTTGGCGAGTATTGGATCATTGACCGCTTCCGCCGCACGCTGACGGTGCATCGCAAGACCGCCAAGAAGCCGATCGTCGTGGGTGAGCTCGAAACGTACGAAACGAAACTCTTGCCGGGCTTCGTGCTGCACATGGACGAAATCCTGGTTGCCGCCGACGGCTGGGAACTCGAAGAAGAAGAGAACGAGGAGCTGGCATCGTGAATCGAAACGGCCATCCGGAATCTCAGATCTCAACTTTCAGATCGCAAATCTCGAATTTGAAAGACATCGAACGGACGCGCCGCGACTTTTTGACCTCCTCGGCCTGTGGCCTGGGAGGTGCGGCACTGAGCGCGATGCTCGCGAATGACGGGGTGCTCGCCGCGAGTGCAGACTCGGCACAAGGTGCGAATCCGCTGGCGATCAAGCCGCCACATTTTGCTCCGCAGGCGAAGAACTGCATCTTCTTGTTTCAAGCGGGGGCTCCGTCGCATCTCGACTTGTACGACCCGAAGCCGAAGCTCAACGAACTCGATGGCAAACCGTTGCCGAAAGAGATGCTGGAAAAGGTGCGGTTCGCGTTCATCAAGAAGGACGAAGCGGTCTTGCTGGGCTCGCCACGCAAGTGGTCGAAGCATGGTGAATGCGGCATGGATTTCTCCGACTTCATGCCGAATCTCGCGACATGCGCGGACGACATCTTGATGGTCCGCTCGATGTGGTCGGAGCAGTTCAATCATCATCCCGGCCAACTGTTGCTCAGTTGCGGTCGCGCGACGTTTGGTTTGCCGACGATGGGGAGCTGGCTCAACTATGGGTTGGGGAACGAGTCACAGAATCTTCCCGGTTATGTCGTGCTGACGACCGGTCGCGGTTCGAGCGGCGGTGCGTCGTTGTGGTCCAGCGGCTTCTTGCCCTCGCACTATGCGGGAGTGTTGTTCCGCAATCAGGGGGAGCCGGTGCTGAACCTGTCGAACCCCAACGGTCTTCCTCCGGAGTTGCAACGACGCGGGCTCGACACGCTGAAGGCGCTGAATGAAGGGCGATTGAGCGAGATGCACGATCCGGAGATCTCCAGTCGCATTGCCAGCTACGAACTCGCGTTTCGGATGCAATCGGCGGCCCCGGAATTGATCGACCTCGGCGGCGAATCAAAGGAGACGTTGGAGTCCTACGGGATCGATCGCGCACAGCACCCGCAGGCGACTGGACGGGGGAATGTGGCGAACGCGCATCTGTCGTACTCGCGGAATTGCTTGCTGGCTCGACGCATGGTTGAGCGGGGTGTGCGCTTCGTGAACGTGATTTACGAAGCCTGGGATCAGCACAGCAGTCTCGACGCGGACCTGCGCTACAACTCGTGGGTTGTCGATCAGCCGATCACCGCTCTGCTCAAAGACCTCAAGCAACGCGGGCTGCTCGACAGCACGTTGGTTGTCTGGGGTGCCGAGTTCGGTCGGACGCCGCTGGGAGAAAACCGCAGCGGTCGCGAGGCCAACACGGGCCGCGACCATCATCCGTTCTCATTCACGCTGTGGATGGCTGGCGGCGGAATCAAAGGGGGCCAAATCTATGGTGAGTCTGACGAGATCGGCTGGGGCGTCGCGAAAGATCCCGTCCCCATGAACGACTTCCACGCGACGTTGCTGCACTTGTTTGGGCTTGATCACTTGAAGCTGACTCACCGCTATCAAGGCCGCGACTTCCGGCTGACTGATGTCGGTGGCAAAGTGATTGATCGCTGGTTGGCGTGATCCCGCATGGAGATGAGATGGCCGACGACAACATTTTCCGCTGGATGCTGATCATCATCGTCGCCGTCTTTGGACCGATCGCGATGTCGTACCGTCTTCGGAGCCTGACGGCTGAAAAGTTGGATCGGTGGCAAGAGGGCGTTTTCATTCTGTTTGGACTGCGTCTGAGTGCGGTGCTTTGTTTCGTCGGCGGGATGGTCTGGATGGTTGACTCGCGGCGAATGGCGTGGTCGTCGCTGCCGATTCCCGTTTGGTTGCGTTGGGTGGGTGTCGCGATCGCAGTCTGCACGGGCCTCTTGGTGTGGTGGACCTTTCACAACCTCGGCAAAAATCTGACGGACACCGTCGTCACGAGAAGAAATTCGTCGTTGATCACCAGCGGCCCCTATCGCTACGTCCGGCATCCGTTCTATCTGGCGTTCCTGCTGGGCCTCACCGGCGTCAGCTTGGTGATGGCCAACTGGTTCGTCTTGTTGGCAGGGTTCGTCCCGCTTGGATTCATCGTGGCTCGCACTCGAATTGAAGAAACGAAACTGGTCGAGCGGTTTGGCGTCGAGTACCAGGATTACATGCTGCGGGTGGGAAGATTTTTTCCACGCTGTTGTGGCCGGTCTCCGACCGAGCCGCACGTCCGACAGTCAAAGTAATCCGAAGCATTAGCGAGGGCGGATGCGTCAAAACGCTCCGTATTCTAAGTCGTTTGGAGCGTTCGCCCTCGCTGACGCTTCGGGTTACTTTTGGTTGCGGCTTCGCCGCTGCGTTTGCTGTACAACACCGTGACTGCCGCATAACTTGGCTCGTCTTCGAGAATTGGTTCGACGTGGCAGTCGCGAGATGGAGCAGAGGACGTCATGGAACTTCCCCCGGAATTTGAGCAGGTCGTCGCACCGGCCGAGGAGGAAGATGAACTGCTCACCGCGAAGGATCTCGCGGTCCTCTCATTGTTCAAATCGGACGCGCAAAAGAAGACGCTGTCGTTGTTGAATAAGCTCCCCGCGCTCACGTTGCTACGAAAGTGCCCACCACAGCGAGTGCTCTGTGAGCAAGGGGCCGCCGGTGCTTCGGCGTTCTTGATTCTCACGACCAGCGATGTTCTCAAGCTGCGTGAAGAGCAAGTGCAGTCGATTCGCGAAGTGCAGGCCGCGCGAGCTTCCGGAAAGCCTTTACCCGACGATCTGCATCAGCAGTTCGTGGCACTCGACAACCCTGCGTTGCAAAAAAGAGAGCAAACCTATCTCGTCGAGATCGAGCGGCTGCGACCTCAAGCGGAGATGCTGGAGCGGCCAGAAAACAAAGACAATCTGGAACTGCGGCAACGAGCGTCAGCGCATTTGCTGGTCAACTTAAACGGACAAAGTCAGACGCGAACGATGTGGCAGAAGGTCGCGCGGCTGTTGACCGGGACTGGGAGGAAAAGACGCAAGCTCCCCAAATGGATTCCGATCGACGGAGCCGACGTCAGTGCCGAAACCAAAATGGCCTCGCTGCATGAAGGGGATTTGTTCGGCGAGATGAGCTGCATCAATCGAGTGCGCCGCTCGGCCACCGTGGTCGCAGATCAAGATTGCTATCTGCTTGAGATGATGCGGAATGTGCTCGACTTGTTGCAGAAAGATCCGGACTTCAAGAAACGGATGGATGCGGTCTACAAGAAACGTGTGCTCGAAGGACACATTCGGCGGCTGTCGATCTTTGAAGATCTGACCGATCAAGAATTCGAACTGCTGCGAGACAACATTGAACTGCTCGAAGTCCCGACAGGCGGTTTGATCTTTGAGCAGTTCGATCCGTCCGACAGTTTTTATGTCATTCGCAGCGGTCTGGTGAAAGTCGTGGCGAATGCCTGGACGCAGGCCCGTGCGGCAGAGTTTTCACCGGCACAGTGGGTTGCGCTCGGCCAAGAAATCACAACACCCGATGCCCGCGCCCCGCAGATTCAGAGCAAAGTGATCGCCGCGCTGTCACCCGCGACGAAAGCGGCTGCCAGTCAATTGGCAGCCGCCAATCAACCGGTCGATGAAAATACGCAGGCGCTGCTGAGCGGTTTGAACGAGTTCATTCTTGGCACGGAATGGCACACGAAGCTCGGCAAGACAACGGCTGACATTGCGGCGGCTGTCGATAGCAAAGCGGTTTCGCTGACAATCGCCGATTACCACGATGATCCCAAACAGTGGTCTGACGTTGAATCTCGCATGTTCTTGCGGCTGTTGCTCGAACATGTTTTTCCCAACGGGATGCCGCGGCGCAACGCGACGGCCGGGCCGCGTCGAACGCTGAGTTATCTCGGACGCGGAGACTATTTCGGTGAGATGGGCGTGATGGCTGGCGAGGCTCGTATGGCAACGATCTATGCCTACGATCATCCGGACGGTGGCGCGAACATGCGTGTGCCCGACTCGCGAACGGGAGCGGTGCCATCGCGCGTGGAACTCGTCCGAATCAGCAAAGAGGCATTTCAAAAGCTTTGTGCCGAATCTCCCAAGGTGAAGGCCCACGTTGAGCAGATGATTGCCAAACGCCGCGTGATGACCGCTCAACAAATCAAATCGGACGCCGCCGACCTGATTGCCAGTCACGCTCAATCACCGGAGTTTGAGCAACTCGGTCTGATTCAGGGCCAGCAACTGATGCTGATCGATCTCGACCGTTGCACGCGCTGCAACCAATGCGTGGAAGCGTGCGTGGCAGCTCACGACGATGGTCACACGCGGCTGTATCTCGATGGACCGCGCTTCGAGAATTTTTTAGTGCCCATTTCTTGCCGATCGTGTCTCGATCCCGTCTGCATGATTGGTTGTCCAGTCGGTTCGATCAATCGCGGTGACAAGGGGGAGATCGTCATCGAAAACTGGTGCATCGGTTGCGGCATGTGTGCGGAGCAATGTCCCTATGGTTCGATCGTGATGAATCCGCTGAGCAAGCCTGCGGATCTCAGTGCCGACGCCAGGAAGGCTTTGGGCGCGGAAGCCAAGATGAGCACGATTACAGAACAAGCCGTGGTCTGCGACCTGTGCAGTTCGCTTCCCAGCCAAGACCCTTCGTGTGTTTACGCATGCCCGCACGATGCGGCGATGCGCGTGAATGCCCAAGACTACTTTATGAGCGGTAAGCGATGAGGCGGCGAAACCAGAACCCAATCACTGACACGCTGGAATTGGAAATTGAAGATTGGAAATTTCCGGAAACCAGCTACTTTTTATCGATGTTTCGTGACGACTATTTTTCAATTTCCAATTCTCAATTTTCAATGCCGCTGAAGGTTGCTCGCAAAATACACATGTTTCAGATTGAGACTAAAACGTGCTGATCGATCGCTCACACAAGCCGTGGCTCCTCTTTTCGGCGTTGATCGTCGTGATGGCCACTGTGGCTTATGCCGTTGAGAGTCAGACCGCTCACGGTGTGACTGGTGGCAGCGTGCTGGGCTTGATCTTGGGGGTCGTCGGATCGTTCTTCATGGTCATTGCCGGGTTGTTGGCCGTTCGCAAACGGTTGCCGACATGGCGTGTGGGCTCAGCACAATTCTGGCTGCGAGCCCATCTTTGGCTCGGCACCGTCGGCTTCTTTCTGGTTTTGTTGCATTCGGGATTCGGGTGGGGCGGATTGCTGGAGAATCTGTTGTGGATTTCATTCGGGCTCGTGGTGGTCACGGGATTCGCTGGGCTGGCTCTGCAACAGTTCATTCCCAAGTTGCTCACGTCACAGGTGCCGTTGGAAACATTCATCGCGCAGATTCCGTTTCTGTCTTTAACGACGCTGTTCCGAGCGGACCAGTTGGTGACGTCACATGCTGGCCCGCTCGATGTCCCTTTTGAAAAGCTGGTTCCGTTCGCTACGGCTGTGCTCAAGCAGCAAGCCGTGCTCAAGCGGGAATCCGACTTACCGAAAGAACTCGCGAAGGTTTATGCCAACGTCCCGCAGCCAGAAGGTGACGCCAAGAAAGGCCACACAGCCGAGAAGCCCGCCGCCCCGGCAAAGCCGATAACGACAGTTCCAATTTCAGCGGAGCCGTCCACGAATCAAGATGCTCCGGCCACCAAACCAAAATCGCCTCTCGAATTGATGCAAGAAAAAGCCACCGCCGCAAAAATGGCCGTGGCTGCGGTCGCTGCATCCAGCAACGACATGCCAGCGGCCAAGCCAAAGTCACCGCTGGAACTCATGCAGGCGAAAATGTCCGCCGCGAAGGGTTCACCGGCAGGCAAACCAGTCGATTCGCCTAAGCCGCTGACCGTCGAGGAACAGCCGGTCGCTGCGCAGGAGATTTTGCAGGCGAGCGGGGTGGCGATGCCACCGATCGTCAAGAAGCCGTTGCCAGTCTCGAAGCCAGCCAGTGCTGAAGCCGCGGAAACCAAACCGAAGCCGGTCGTCATTTCACCCGTTCAACTCGCCGCGCTACGCGACTTCCATCTGAAAATTGTGCGGCCATTTTTGGAGAAAGGTCGCTCGCCACAGCACGGTATGAACGAGGCGAGCAACGCGCGGCGGCTGTTCGCTCAATTGAAATCAGACTTACCCGCCGAGCTTCACGAGATTCTCCAACAACTCGAAGCGTTCTGCGAAGAACGACGACAGTTTACTTTGCAAAAGAGGTTGCATCGCTGGCTGCACTGGTGGCTGATTTTGCATATCCCGCCGTCGATCGCCTTGCTGGTTTTGTTTGTGGCGCATGTTGTGATGTCATTGCGCGTGGTTCCGTTCGGGAGGTAGTACGTCATGCTTCGTTCCAGCCGGGAACTCTCCAGTCGTCTGAAGATCGACGGGCACAAACGCCCGGATCGGTTTCGTCGCACGACTTGGTGGCTCGCGTTGTGGGCGGGAGTCGGCTCGCTGTTGTGGATCTCGTGGCAACACGTGCGGGGCGAGAGTGCGATCTATCAAGCCGGACCGGTCGGCACGCCGCATCGACTGATCGAGAACAACTGCGAGAAATGCCACACCACTTGGACGCCGCTGCAACGCTTGGTCTCGCTCAGCGACGACAAGCATTCGATCGACAATCAGAAGTGCGAACTCTGCCACCGGGTCACCGAACATCATGCCAACCAATTTCCGCGACACGCGAAAGTCTCCTGCGCGGTCTGTCACCAAGAGCATGAAGGTGCCGAGATGCTCGTCCGTCCGAGCAACCGCTTCTGCATTGCCTGTCACTCGAAACTGGAAACGTTGACCCACCCTGCGGACCCGCTGGACGACACGGTCGAGCCCACCAAGACCTTCGCCAACCATGTCGCGCAGTTTGATCGCTTTGATGGACATCCCGAATTCCGCTTGAAGTCACTCCTCTCCCCGGAAACAACGGACGCGAAATCAGCGGACAAACACGGAGCGTTCCGCTCAGTCGATCATTTCCAACGCCCCGGTGATGCCGAAGCTCGCTGGCAAGATCGAGGCCGGATTCGTTTCAACCATGCCGCACACCTGAAAGCCGAACGCGACGCGAACGGTCAATTGGTCTACGGCCTCATCGGCAAGGATCGCCAATTCACCGACTTGTCCCAAAGCTGCAACAAGTGTCATGAACCGGACGGCGAACGGCGTTACATGCAGCCGATCTCGTTCGAGCGGCATTGTCGCGAATGCCATCCGCTGCTGTTCGATCACGAACGCGTCCCCGGCCAAAGCGTGCCGCATGAAACGCCTGACATCGTGCGCGGTTTCTTGACGGAGAACTACACGCTGCGAGCCTTGAAAGGGATTGGCACAGACGCTGCGCCATCGCAGAAGGAAGAACCTTCACGGCCGATTCCGGGACATCGTGATTTCCAAAAAATGTCGCAGAATCAAGCGCAAGAAGTCCTCGACGCCGTCGCACAGGCCGAGGTGATCGTGCGACAACACCGGCATCGCCAGTTCGGCTACGAGGCCACCGGCGGCTGCCGCTATTGCCATCAAGTCGAACCGGCCGCGGCAAAACCAACCAGCGAGAAACAACCGCTCGCACAGGCCGACTGGAAAATCGTCCCGACCAACATCCCGCAACGCTGGCTGATGCA
>JANNDA010000932.1:0-1615 GCA_031387195.1 Planctomyces sp.
TCGGCGTTGACCGCGAGATAAACCGTCGTCGCATCCTTCGGCAAGAACGTCCACTTCACGCCGGTCGGAAACCCCGCCCCGCCCCGGCCTCGCAGTCCCGATGCCTTGACGGTCTCCGTGACCTCCGCTGGAGCCATCTTCAGCGCCTTCTCGAGCGCTCGATAGCCGCCATCGGCACGATACGTTTCGAGCGAAGCGCTGTTCGGCTTGCCGATTCGTCTCAATAAAACTGGTTCAAAGGTTGGCACGTTGGAATTGTCCTTGGTCCGTTGTCAGTTGTGTTTGGTTGCAGCGACTGCGTCTTCATCAGTTGCATGCTCAGACGTCTTCGAGAATGAAACGTATATTCGACCGCTTGTTTTTTGCCGCTCTCGCAGGTCAACCATCATCGCTCGAACGTCGTAATTGAATTTCTTGGCGTGGTCATCTTTGATGCGATGAAGTTCCGCGATCACTGGATCGGGCTTGATCGCTTCTTGATTAGGTCTCATCACTGCTCTCCTTGAGATGTTCGGGAGTGCAATGCTCGCTGAGTATCACCCTTCTCGCTGCCATCCAGTGTGACGAATGTTCGGCCACTGTTCTTGGTGCGTGATTGGATGTCGGCGACGATGGCATCCAGGTCGTAGTTGAAGCGTTTGGCATGTTCGTCGCGCAGGCGATAAACCTCATCGAGGATCGGATCGGTTTCAGTCTGCATGATGGTCCTCCAACAACAGGAATTCCGGCGAGCAGATTCGCGGTGGCTTAAAACCGGCGTCGAAGCAAACCCGCTCGACATGTGCTCGCTGGGCGTCATTGTTGATGTGCCGAATGTTCCAAGTCAAAAGGTAGTCCAGGCCATTCACCGCCGCGATGGCGATGTGCAACGCATCTTCCGCCGCGACAGACGGAACGGCTTTGGTCGACAAAAGCCGCGCCGCGAAGGACTTCGCAATCTCAGTGGTGTTGAGGAGTGTCAAAGTCGCCAACACGTCCAATCGAGCTTCCGCCGCCGAGACATCGCCTCGCGAGGCTTCATCGTACACCGCATCAGAGGCGAACAACTCATATCGTTCCCGCACGGTCTGCCACCAGTCTTTAGTCGTTTGCTGATGTGCCAACACTCTCTCATCCCGATGCGGCCAAGCCGTCAGATAACTCACGATCGTCGTTTCAACATACACCTTGGGCAGCATCGTTTGTGTTTAGCTAATTGAGGTTTGTGATTCGTTCCTTAACTCCCAACCCTCGCCCCTCAGACCAGTTTGTCGATGACGCCACTCGCCGTTTCCGTCGTCAGGCACATGTGGCATTCGTCGTTGACCAACATGCAGGGGGCACCTTCGCAGGCTCCGAGGCATTCGGCGAATTCGAGCGTGAACTTGCCGTCAGGAGTCGTGTCGCCCGGCTGGAGGTGATACTTCTGGCAGAGTTCGGCCAGCACTTCCTCGCCGCCGCGCAACATGCACGACAGGCTGCGGCAGACTTGCAACCGATTCTTGCCGAGCTTGTGCTCCGAGTCGCGGAAGAAGCCGTAGAAGCTCATCGTGTCGTGAACTTCCGCCGGGTGCTGATCGAGGATTTCGGCGATCTCCTTGATCGCTTCGAGCGGCACGCACCGCAGCGCGTCCTG
>JANNDA010000969.1:0-2937 GCA_031387195.1 Planctomyces sp.
GCGACTGGCTGCCAAGTGCCACTTTCCGATCTGAATCGTGCTGGAGCCGACATCTTTTGGCTCAATGAGCCGATCATTCCCGTGCTGGACCAGTTGAAGGAATTGGGGATTCGTTTGGTGCTCTTGTCGAACACCTGCCAAACACACTTCGATTGGATTTGGGAGAACTACGACGTCCTGCAACGATTTGAAGCCCATGTGACGTCTTGCGGCGTTGGTGCAATCAAGCCGGAGCCTGCGATCTTTCAGGCGGCCCTCAACCAGATCGGCTGTCGGCCAGCCGAGTGCTTTTACACCGACGATATTGCCCAATATGTCGAGGCCGGCCGTCAGCACGGCCTATCCGCCGAGGTCTTCACTGACGTGTCGAATTTACGGCAACATCTTGCGGAACGAGGGGTATCTGTCTCGTGAAAGTCCGTATTGCAAATTCGATCTGATTCCAAAGTTTGGCTGAAAACCGAACTCGGTTCGCTCGACGACCTCCAAACGCAGTCGCTTGCAAACACTTTGGTCGCTACTACAATCCCGCGTTCCACAATCTGAAGAAATTTTGGCGCAAGAAAAAAACAAAAAGCTTTCGCAAAGCGAGTGAGATTCAGGAGAGACGTGCATGGGGCGGTACACAGGTCCGAAGGCGCGCATCAATCGCCGTCTGGAACAACAGATTTACGAAAATTCGGGTGTCATCAAGGCGTCCGAGAAGCGTCCTCAACCCCCAGGCCAGCACATTCGCAAGAAGAAGCTCTCGACCTTCGGCCAGGGTATGCGCGAGAAGCAGAAAATTAAGTACTACTACGGACTGCGCGAACGCCAGCTCCGTCGCTACTACAACGAGGCTCGTCGCTTGCCCGGAAATACGGGCGAACGTCTGATGGTGATGTGCGAGCTTCGCCTCGACAACATCATTCGACGCTCCGGTTTGACGAGAACCCGGTTGCAAGCTCGACAGGGAGTCGTGCATTCGCACTTCCAGCTCAACGGTCGAACCGTCAGCATTCCATCGATGTTGGTCAAGCCAGGTGATGTCGTTCGCATTCGCGATCGTCACAACTTGCAGAAGTACTATCAGGAATTGGCTGGCAATAATTCGTCCGAGAGATGCGACTGGCTGTCGCTGGACGAGAAGGCACTTGAGATCCGAGTGACTGGGATGCCCACCGCGAGCGACGTCAGCCTGCCGGTCGATGTTGGTCAAGTGGTTGTGTTCCTATCTCGATAGTGATCGGCAAACAATACCACGAGCCATCGTGTTCCAGACGCGATGGCTCGTTTCGTTTGGTGAGAGTGTCTTGCGGGTTTGTTGAGTGGCTTGGTTCTGCGAGCTGATGAATTTGCCTGGCGAGGGATGCACGATGGCGGACCAACGTTTCCCGTCCGTTTTGCTGTTTGGCATGCCTGGAGTCGGTAAGGGAACACAGGGCAAGTTGCTGGGGAAAATCCGTGGCATCTTTCATCTATCGACCGGAGAAATCCTCCGCTCGCTTGCTGATGATACCGACGACGGCCGGTTAGTGGCCAACTGCCTCAAGCGAGGTCAGTTCGCTCCTGACGAATTGACCGTCGAAACCTGGAAGCAGTGGCTCGACGCTCAAATTCAATCAAAGAATTTCCGCCCGACGGAACAGCTTTTGTTGCTCGACGGAATTCCGCGAAACCGGCACCAATGCGTGATGCTCGCCGATGACATTCATGTGGTGCGGGTGATTCACCTCAACAGCCCGAACGACGACCTCATCATGCAGCGATTGAAGCAGCGTGCGTCGATTGAAGGCCGCTCCGATGACGCGGAGGAATCGATCATTCGGCAGCGTTTTGAAGTCTATCGCCGTGAAACGACTCCTGTGCTGGACTTCTATCCGCCGGAGATTGTGAGTGTGATCGACCCCGTGGGCTCCCCCGCCGAAGTGCTCAAGCGGATTTTGGAATGCTTGATTCCGGTGATGCCCCACCGGTTCTGACGCATCAGCATCCACAGCGGATCATCGCTTTCTACCAATCGACTCTCTGTCCTTTGGCGGTTTTCGCCCGCTAGACTGTGCCGCCTGTTGAATGATCACCTCCCGAAATCGATGAAAGAGACGAATGAATTCGACGCAGCCAACTTTGAATGGCCTCGACTGGAATACTCTCGCCGACTGTGTGCTCTCCGGCGGCGACATCACACGCGAGGAAGCGCTCTCGATCCTGACCGCTCCCGACGATGACGTCCCGGCGATGATCGCTGCCGCGTTTCGGATTCGGCTCAAGCACTTCGGGCACAAGGTTCACTTCTACTATTTGAAGAACGCCAAGAGCGGCCTCTGCCCAGAGGATTGCGGGTATTGCTCGCAGAACATCGACTCCGAGGCGGACATCTCGCGATATCCGCTGCTCAACGAGCGGAAGCTGATGGAAGGTGCTCAGGCGGCGGTCGCTGCGCAGGCGCGGACGTACTGCATCGTGGCCAGCGGTCGCGGCCCGTCGAACCGCGAGGTCGAGCATGTCGCCAGCGTCGTCGAGAAAATCAAAGACCAGACGGGTCTGCACATCTGCTGTTGCCTGGGACTGCTCACGCCGGAACAAGCGTTGCGGCTGAAGCAGGCGGGAGTGGATCGCATCAACCACAATCTCAACACGAGCCGCCGGTTCTACGAGCAAATTTGCTCGACGCATTCGTTCGACGACCGGCTGGCCACGCTGCGGACCGTGCGTGAGTCGGGCATGGAACTCTGCTGCGGCCTGATCGCCGGCATGGGCGAGGAGCACGCCGACCTGATCGACATCGCGTTGGAAATGCGCGGCATGAAAGTCGAGTCGATCCCGGTCAACTTCCTGAACTCGATCGAGGGGACGCAGCTTGAGCGCGTCCGCGAACTCAACCCGCGCTACTGCCTGAAGGTGCTCTGCCTGCTGCGGTTCACGAACCCAACGGTGGAACTCCGCATCGCCGGCGGC
>JANNDA010000983.1:0-4305 GCA_031387195.1 Planctomyces sp.
GCTGCGAGGCAATCCGCAATCGCAAGGAGACCGCGTTGAGCCGGCCTTTCCGTCGGTGTTACTCGCGGCGAATACAAAACCGCCCGAACTGCCGCCGCATCGCGATGGCTCCGAATCGTCCGGTCGCCGCCGAGCTCTCGCCGATTGGATCGCTTCGCCGACAAATCCGCTAACCGCGCGAGTGATGGTCAATCGAGTCTGGCAATTTCACTTCGGCCGTGGCCTCGTCCGCTCGTCAAGCAACTTCGGTTACGCGGGGACGCCCCCGACGCATCCCGAACTGCTCGACTGGCTCGCCAGTGAGTTCGCGAAGAATGGCTGGAAGCTCAAGCCGCTGCATCGGCTCATCGTCACGTCGAATGTCTTTCGGATGTCGAGTCAATCGGCCAGTGATTTGTCTGCGAAAGATCCGGAAAACGATTGGCTCTCGCACTTTGACCTGCGTCGCCTCTCCGCCGAAGAAGTCCGCGATTCGATCCTCGCTGTGTGCGGAAATCTGAATCTCAACAAGACGGAAGGGCCGAGCGTTTATCCGGTGATCCCGCGCGAAGTGCTCGCCGGGCAATCCGTTCCCGGTCGCGGTTGGGAGAAATCAACACCCGAAGAAGCGGCGTCGCGAAGTGTGTTTGTCCACATCAAGCGTTCGTTGGCCGTACCGCTGCTCACGGCATTCGACGCCGCCGATCCGGACTCGCCGTGCCCCGTTCGCTTCACGACCACTCAGCCTGCGCAAGCACTCGCACTGATCAATAGCACGTTCGCGAACGAGGAAGCGGCACTCTTCGCTCAAAACCTGCGACGTGATGCAGGCACCGATGTCGCCGCCTGCGTCCGTGCCGGGCTCGTTCGCGTTTTGCAGCGTCAACCGACCGAGCGAGAGATCGCTCGCGGCGTGAAGTTTGTGGAAGGCAACGTCCAGCAAGACAAGATTTCGGCCGATGAGGCTTTGCGGCGTTTTTGCCTGCTGGCGATCAATTTGAATGAGTTTGTGTATCTTCCGTAGTGCAAGCTTACAGCTTGCCACTCAAAGGTTCCGAAACGAGTTGAAACGCAACCTTGCGGAATTTCGAGTCAAGTAGAGGGAAGTTGCAAGCTGGAAGCTTGCACTACGAGGGATCATGCCTATGAACGACTTCACCCACGAAAGCCTTTCGCGGCGGACGGCGATTCAAGCAGGGAGCATCAGCCTGCTTGGATTAGGCATGAATCATGTCGCCGCGTTGCGTGCCGCCGCCGGGACGTTGACGATGCCCAGCGGCGGCAGTGCGAAGTCGGTCATCTTTGTATTTCTCTCCGGCGGACTGACACAGCATGACAGCTTCGATCCGAAGCCGGACGCGCCCGCTGGGATTCGTGGCGAGTTCTCGCCGATTCCCACGCGGACTCCAGGGACGCAAATTTGCGAGCACCTGCCGATGCTGGCCGCGCGCAGCAACAAGTGGAGCCTGATCCGCTCGCTGACGACGCCGTACAACGAGCACTCGCAAGGGCACACGTCGATTCTCACCGGACGCACGCCGATGCCGGTGGGTTACAACGCCAGCAAGCCGCAGTCGACTGATTGGCCGTCTATCGCCTCGGTGGTCGGCAATGCTCTGCCGCGACGCAACAACAATTTGCCGCCGGCCATCGTGTTGCCGGAACGACTCATTCATAACACAGGGCGAGTCCTCCCCGGTCAGTTCGGCGGCTTGATGGGGAGCCACCGCGATCCGTGGTTTATCGAAGCCTCGCCGTACAACTCGAAGTCCTACGGAGCGTACCCGGAATACGAATTCCACTTCGTCCGAGGCCGCGAGCGAAACCCAAATCTGACGTTTCAGTCTCCCAACCTCAGCTTGCCGCAGGGACTGAGCCGCTCACGACTGGCGGATCGGGACAGCTTGCGCGGGTTGCTCGACCAGCAACGTCACGAGCTGGAACAGGCCGCGTCGATCGAGTCATTTGATCGACATCGTCAAGCGGCGATCTCATTGCTGACCGACACCAGCGTGCAACGCGCGTTCGATGTCCACAACGCCGATTCACAAACGCTCGATCGTTATGGACGCAATGCGTTTGGCTGGTCGCTGCTGATGGCTCGACAACTGGTGCAGGCGGGAGTGAATCTGATCCAAGTGAACCTCGGCAACAACGAAGCCTGGGACACGCACGAAAACAATTTCCCGTTGCTGCGCGATTGCCTGCTGCCTCCGACGGACCGTGGCCTCTCGGCGTTGTTGGATGATCTTCAGACTTTGGGACTGCTGGATGAAACGCTGATCGTGATGTGCGGCGAAATGGGTCGCACGCCTCGAATCAATGCCGGTGGCGGAGCAAGTAAAATGGTCGGCCGCGATCACTGGGGAGCGGTCCAGTCAGTCTTCGTGGCTGGCGGTGGCATCCGTGGGGGCGTCGTGGTCGGAGCCTCTGACAAGAACGGAGCCTACCCGGCCTCTGATGCTCAACTTCCGGAGAACCTCGCCGCCACGATCTATCACGCATTGGGAATTCCCGACACCGCCGCCTGGAAAGACGAAGTCGATCGCCCGCACCACATTTATCACGGCGAGCCGATTCGGTTCGCGTGAAGACTTCGCAACGAGAAGCACAATGCCTAAGGTCTTTGAAAAGTATGGCTACAGGTTTTTCTTCTACAGCAACGAACATCGACCGATTCACGTTCATGTGCGGCATGGAGATGGCGAAGCCGTGTTCGTTGTGGAAGACTCCGTCGAGCTTCGGGAATCTCAGAATATGAAGCTGAACGAGTTATCCAAGGCTCAAGAACTCGCCGAGGAATACAGAGATTTGATCGTGGAGAAATGGCATGAACACCTTGATTGATCAACTCAAACGCGCTGTCTACGAAGACGGACACATTCTGGTCGTCATGAAGAGCGATGCAGAGATTCGTTTTCCTGTCGCTGGGAATCCACGCCTTGCCTGCGGAACAACTCAGCAACTCAGCAACATGGAAGCATCACCGTTTGGCTTGCACTGGCCCGACCTCGACGAAGACTTGTCGTTCGCCGGCTTGTTGCAAGGTGACTACGGACAGCGACCCTAACGGCGGGAGCAACAATGTTTTCCATTCTTGACCAAGCACTGTCGCCGACCGATCGAGTTGCTCGCCGCGAATGGCTGCGTGTCGGGGGCTTGAGCGCGCTGGGAGTTTCGCTGCCGCATTTGCTGCGCGCGGCGGAGATTTCAACGTCACGGCCCGGAGTGGCACCAAAGTTGTCGGGTGAATTAGGTGCGACGTTCGGCAGGGCGAAGAACGTCATCTTCCTTTGGCTACAAGGAGGTCCGCCGCAGCATGAGACGTTCGATCCAAAACCGGACGCTCCCGTCGAGATTCGTGGTCCGTTCAAGCCGATCGCCACGAACGTACCCGGCATTCAATTCTGCGAACTGCTGCCGCGCACTTCGTGCTACGCCGACAAGCTGGCGGTCGTTCGGTCACTCTCGACTCGCGATGACAACCATGATGTGAGCGGTTACTGGCTGCTCACCGGTTATCCGTATGGACCGGGCAGCGCGAGGCAGATCAAGCCGAACGATTGGCCGTACTTCGGCTCGGTCGTGAAGATGCTCAAGCCGAGCGAGAAACTGCCGGCTCTGACATCGGTCTGGATTCCGGACATGATGCGGCTCAACGACAACGTGACTCCGGCCGGACAGACGGCGGGGTTCCTCGGCAAGCTGTGGGAGCCGGAGCGGTTCGTCGGCGACCCGGCGTTGCCCGATTACGAGATCGAAGGGCTGCGCCTCATCGGCGACGTGACGAAGATTCGAGTCGATCGTCGCCGCGACATCTTGAAGCAACTGGAAGGTCGCTTCGACGAAACGCTGCGTGGCGGATCGGTCGCGGCTTGGGATCGTCTTTCACAGCAAGCGTTCGACCTGGTGACATCGGGCGGCGCACGATCGGCGTTCGATCTCAGCAAAGAACCGGACAAGACTCGCGATCGCTATGGCCGGTACTCGTGGGGGCAATCGGTTCTGTTGGCTCGGCGGTTGATCGAGGCGGGAGTACGATTGGTCCATGTCAATTGGGCGAGAGATCCTGGAGACAACGCGGTCGATAATCCGTTGTGGGATACGCACGCCCTCAACGCTGACCGCCTGCAGGACAATCTCTGTCCGCAGTTCGACGTCACGTTTGCCGCGCTGATGGATGATCTGGCGGAGCGGGGCTTGCTCGATGAAACGCTGGTCGTCGTGATCGGCGAGTTTGGTCGGACTCCAAAGATCAACGCGAACGGCGGCCGCGATCATTGGGGCCACGTCTTCAGCTTTGCGATGGCGGGAGCGGGAATTCGA
>JANNDA010000984.1:0-8027 GCA_031387195.1 Planctomyces sp.
TGAAGCGCCCGCCCTCGCTGACGCGTCGGGTTACTTTCGCAGCTTCGCTGAGCCATCGCATTGAGAAACCACATGTCCCGTCCGCTGGTCGTCATCAACGTTGTCGGTCTCACGCACGAGATGCTCGGAGCGAACACGCCGCACATTTCGCGAGTGGCCGCCGATGGTTTTGCTCGACCGATGGGGACCGTGTTGCCGGCGGTGACTTGTTCGGCACAAGCAACGTTGCTCACCGGTGCGTTGCCGCGCGAGCACGGCATCGTGGCCAACGGCTGGTACTGGCGTGAGCTCTCCGAAGTCTTGTTCTGGCGGCAATCGAATCAGCTCGTGCAGGGCGAACGAGTTTACGACGCGGCAAGGAAACGCGATCCGAGTTACACGGTCGCGAAGCTGTTTTGGTGGTTCAACATGTACGCCGACGTGAATTGGTCGGTAACGCCGCGGCCGAGTTATCCCGCCGACGGTCGCAAGGTGATGGACTCATACAGTCAGCCGACGGCGTTGAAGGATCAACTGCAAGAACGGTTCGGCGTCTTTCCGCTGTTCAAGTTCTGGGGACCGGGAGCAGACATCAGTAGCACTCGGTGGATCGCCGAGGCGAGCGTCGCGGTGATGATGCAGCAGCACAACCCGTCGCTGACTTTGGTCTACTTGCCGCACCTGGATTACAACCTGCAACGGCTCGGCCCGGACGATCCGCACATCGCCGCCGACATCCGCGCCGTCGATGCCGAAGCGGGCAAAGTGATTGACGCGGCGAAGGCTCGCGGGGCGGATGTTGTTGTGCTCTCCGAGTACGCGATCACCGCCGTCAATCAGCCGGTTCACATCAATCGCGTGCTTCGCGAGCACGGATACTTGGTCGCTCGGCAAGAGGCACTCGGCTGGGAAACGCTCGACGCCGGTGCTTCGCGAGCGTTCGCAGTTGCCGATCATCAAGTGGCTCACGTTTACGTTCGGCGTGCGGAAGACATCGCCGCCGTCGCCGAACTGTTGCGAAAGACGGCCGGGGTCGATCGCGTTCTCGACCGAACCGCGCAAGCCGAGTTTGGCATCGATCACGCACGTTCTGGCGAACTGGTCGTGATCGCCGCTCCCGAGTCGTGGTTCACGTACTACTTCTGGCTCGACGACGCGCTGGCTCCGGACTATGCACGCACGGTCGATATCCATCGTAAGCCGGGCTACGACCCCGTCGAGCTGTTTCTCGATCCGCGCTTGAAGTGGCCCAAGCTCCGCATCGCTGCGAGGCTGACGCAGAAACTGCTCGGCTTCCGTTATTACATGGACGTCATCGGCCTCGACGCTTCGATCGTCCGCGGCAGTCACGGGCGTTTGCCCACTCCTGGCTGGGAAGCTCGCGAAGCCCCGGTCTTCATCTGCTCGTCGAAAACGATCGAGCAAGACGCGATCGCAATGGAAGGAGTGAAGTCGCTGCTGTTGAAGTTGCAGTTCGGTACATGAACCGCGTTTTCTGGTCGATGGCACCGGCGAATGCAGCAGGACTGGCTACGTCTGGCACATCTACAAATGCCAAGACCCAGTCACTAGGACTGGGCCTTTCACAGGGCGTCGAGGCTTGGCATCGCCTGATTCAACGTCCTGGCTGCGATTTCTCGCAGTCTCACAAGCCGCCGAAGCGGAACGACATCCTTATCAAACAACGACTGCGGACTGTTGAGCCAAGACGCGAGCTTGTGCCGCAGACGTGTCGATCGACAGGGTGATCTGCACGGACCACGTGCCGTCGGCGGAGGCTTTGACTTGCCAATGCGGCATCACCGCACAACTTTGATGAACCGTCTCAAAGCCACCTTCGGAGTTGCTCACTGTTTGAATGGGAAAGGCCCACAAAGCGGCGGGTTGCGACAGTTCGACGGCCACGTCCAAGCCAAGCCACTCGTCAACGAGACCGAGACGAGTTGTCTCCGACAGGTTGAGGTGCGTTTGCAATTGGCCCAGGCGGCGGCCGGAATCGTCGTAGAAGTAACGGTCATCGGCTCCCGTAGGCATTCCGGCGAAGTTGAGTTCCACGCCGAAGTGCAACGTCTCGTCCTGCGGCAGATTTTCGAGGACGTACAAGACTTCGAGTACCGTGCCGCCGCGCGCGTTGAGGGCGACTCGCTTCGTCAACTTGATCTCGCGATTACCGACATGTCCGACCCGCGCGAGCACCGCTTCGACACGCTCCGCCGAGCGGCGGAGCAGGGAGTGATACGCTCCGGTGACGAAGTCGCCGATCTCACCTTGGCCGAGTTGAAAATCTTCAAACGTCGCATCGACGGCGAGGAAGTGATCGACGAACGACTTCCGGGGCGTTGAATCGTAGATCAACTTCTTGTCGAGGTCCGGCTGTTTGAACTTCACACCGCCGGTTGGGTCAACGCCGCCAGTCCCCGATTGCAGCGACATGTCGAGCGCCGCTTGCTTGATCTTGTCGTGATACGGTTCAAAGCGGCGATCGAGCGTCGCCAGCAAATTGTGACGGATGCTCCGCAGATCGAGTTCATACAAATGCCCGCCGGTCGCCGGAGCGAGAAAAGCAACGAGCCGATCGCTGCTCAAGCGGATTTCTTGGCGCGCGTCGAAATTGAAATCGTCAGTCTCGATGCGGACCCAACTGCCGCTGCCGGGATGATTGGCCGAACCGAGCTTACCGGCGACTTCTTCCAACAACGTGTCGGCTGCGATGAGGTGTTGATAGATCGCGTTCCGCAAGTGCGGCAGATACAGACCGCCGAACGAGCCGTGCCAGTACGGGCAATTGCACTGACCGCGATACAGTTCGGAGCGGGCTTCGGCCAACGTGTCGCGATGTTCGCCGCGTGAGTCGAGTCGCGTCAGTTCTTCCAGCCGGCTGCTGACCTGCAACGCGCGAGCATACATCTCGTTCGCTTCGGGATACTTCACGCGGAAGTTGCGCCAGAAGCCGCCGCGCATGAACTGCTTGATCTCCGGCCATTCCGGGTCATCTTCATGTTTCGTATTCAACGCCGCGAGCGCGAGTTGTCGCTGCGGCGGCAAGACCCACTCGGTCATCTCGCGATAACTGCTGTCCGGCAGGAAGCAGCTTCCGATCGGCGGCACGTTGTCGATGCACTCGCCCAGCGTGGTCGTCTTCAACCAGTCTTGGTTCGCTTGCAAGGCGTCGAAGAAGCGTCGCAGCCAGCCGCGATTGAAGACCAAATCGTGAGTGCCAGGCCAAACGCCGAACTTCTCGCCATCGTCACCGCATACGGCGATCGCGTTCGGAATTGTTTCGGCCAGATTGCGCAGGAACGCGATGCTGGCGTCCGGCTCTTCCCACGGAATTGTGTAACGCAGCCGTTCGGCGATCGGGAAAATCGTGAGCAATTGCCCTTCGTCTTCCGTGAGGTAATGTCCGAAGAGTTTCTCCGGCGACAACCCCGCGTTGCGAAAGTGCGAATCGTCGAGCACCGTGAACTCGATGCCGGCCGCCGCGATGTCGGACGCAAAGGACTGTTCCCAAACCCGCTCCGGCACCCACATGCCGCGGATTGGTTTGCCGAACAGCGTTTCCAGATAATCCGAATACAGCCGCATTTGCCCAACCCGATCGCGCGCGGGAATGCACGCCAGGATCGGCTCATAAAACGGCCCGCCGAGAATCTCGACCTGCCCGCTGTGACACATCTCTCTCAGTAAGTCGATGTACTCCGGGTGTGCGGCGACGAGCCATTCCAACAAGCTGCCGGAGTTGTGAATCGACACCTTGATGTCGGGATACTCGCGCAGCACATCGAGGAACGGCTTGTAGCTGTCGCGATAAGCGTCCTCAAAGACACCCTCGAAGTTGCCGATCGGCTGATGATTGTGAAACACGAGAGAGAGTCGAACCGATGGAGACACAGACGCTTCCTTCCTTCGGAGATTTCTAATTCGATTCGTTGGCACGTTTCAGGCTTAATTGAGCTTCGAGTTCGCGAATCCGGTCTTCGGCGGCGATTCGCCGAGTCACTTCCTCTTGCCGAAGCCGCATCTCCTCCAAGCGTTGACGTCGCTCTTCGAGGCGATCGGATTCCGCTTCGTCATGATTCCGCAGTGGTTCGCCAGTAATCGGATCAACGAAGTGGAAGTCGTCGTCCATCGCTCTCAGGTCCAAATCCAGAACGGAACTGTGAATGACAATTTTGTCAGACGTCATCTCTTGCGTCGGGATCGGAACGTAACGGCCATTTTCCAACCGATAACCGATGAGCGGCGGGTCGAGATAGTCGCCGGTTGGGTCGTAGCAGAAATACTCGGTCACGCCGAGCAGTTGATACAAGCCAAGCTTACTTCCTTGATCCTTCGTTCGAGTGCTACTGGACGTGACTTCCAAAATGAAGTCGGGACCTTTCGGCTCTTCCCACAACTTGTACGTGCGGCGTTTTCGCTTATCAGCGCCAATGACGACGAACACATCCGGCGCGACGACATCGGACGGCGAGCCTTCTTCAAAGTAAAAAAAGAGGTTCCCGGCAGCATACACGTCGGGGCGATCACGAAACCAAAACTTGAGCGCCAAGACCGCATAGGCCAACGGATAAAATTGAAATTCAGTCTCCGCCATGGGTTGTCCGTCTGATTCGGGATACTCGATGGGTTGAGGAAGTAGGCCGGACTCATAGCTCAGCTTCTTTGGCGGCGATTCGATACGAACTGGCACGCTCGGCGAGCGTGGCAGTGTCGTTGGTTTGCTGAGGGTTTCTGTGGTCATGCGGGCCTCGCGGTTTCGAGGATCAAGGGATCAACGCCGCTCATTCCAATAAGAGTGATCCGCGTTTGCAAATTGCGTTGGGCTAAATCTCAATCTGCCGCATGAACCCCGCCGCCTCTTCCGGTGGCACGGAGTTGATATAGAACCCGCTGCCCCATTCAAAGCCGGCCACGCCGGAGAGTCGCGGGATGATTTCGATGTGCCAGTGGTAATACTTCAATTCGTGACTGTCGAACGGAGACGTATGCAGGATGTAGTTGTACGGCGGGTCGTCGAGCGACTGTTTGAGTTTCAGCAACGAAGTCTTCAACACGTGGGCCAGTTCATCCACGTCCGGTTCTTGGACCGTTTCGTAATGGCTCAGGTGTTTCTTCGGGACGATCCACGTTTCAAACGGAAACCGAGCGGCGAACGGGCAGAATACCACGAAGTTGGGTGATTCCAGCACGATGCGATCCCCCGCCTGAATTTCTTCGCGGATCATGTCGCAGTAGATGCACCGACCGCGCCAACCGAAAAAGTCTTTGGCACCGCGCATCTCTTCCTGAACCTGAATGGGAACCACAGGCGTCACGATCAACTGCGAGTGGCAATGCTCCAGCGAGGCTCCCGCCAAGTGCCCTTCGTTCTTGAAGACCAGCGGATGAATTAGCCGCCGATCGCGTTTCAGGTCCACCAGCCGGTCGTGGTACATCCACAAGACTTCGCGAATTTGGTTGGCCGGGAGCGAGGCAAACCGAGTTTCATGATGCGGGCAATCGAGGATCACTTCGTGAGCCCCGATCCCTTCCATGACGTCGTACATGCCGATGCCCCGGCTTTCGAGTTTGCCTTCGACCTTCAAGGCTGGGAACTTGTTCGGCACCGTGCGAACTCGCCATCCGGGTCCGTTGGGCACCGTTCCGTGATTGCGATACGCGACAATTTCTGCCGGCGAGGCTGATTCATGACCCTCGCAAAAAGGGCAGAACGTCTCAGCCGGCCGAGTTATCGGCGCATCAAAATCCGTCGGACGTTTAGCTCGATCGGGAGCGATAATGACCCAGCGACCGGTAATCGGATCTTTGCGAAGTTCGGGCATGTTGTCTTTCATAAAACGTAGTCACAAGCTTCCAGCTTGTAGACTCCTAGCGGCAAGCTGGCAGCTCGCCGCTACGTCAAACGGCGATAAAACGGAAGTTCGACGATCGCCCCCATTTCCCGTTTGCCGCGAACATCGACCTCAATGTTCGCTCCAGTCACCGCCGCATCGCGCGCGACATACGCCATCGCGATCGACTTTTCGAGCGTCGGAGAAAACGTGCCGGAAGTGACTTCGCCGATCGGAGCCGCATCAGCAGATGCTCCGGCGGCATAAACCAGCGACCCTTCGCGAGCGATGCGGCGGCCGGCGAGCACAATTCCAACTCGGCGCTTTACTGGCGGCTGCGGCTTGCTGAGCAACGCACTCTTTCCAAAGAATTCTTTCGACGACAGCTTCACGGCAAACGACAGTCCGGCAGTGATCGGGTCCGTCGATTCGGAAAGCTCGTGACCATAAAGCGGCATCGCCGCTTCGAGTCGCAGCGTGTCGCGACAGCCGAGTCCACAAGCCACCAGTCCGACCGAACCCCCTCGCTCGATGAGTTCATCCCAGACGCGTTGACCATGAGCGTTCGGCAGTATGACCTCGACACCGTCTTCCCCTGTGTAGCCGGTGCGGCTGACGATGCTCGGTACGCCAAGCACACTTGCCTCGCTCGCGAAGTAGTACTTCATGGAACCGACATCCGCCGTGGTCAGCGGCGCGAAGAGTTCGATGGCTCGCGGGCCTTGCAGTGCGAACATGCTCCAGTCGAGCGTGAGGTCTTCGACACGCACCTCGAAGCCGCCGCGGTGACGCTCGATCCAATCGACGATCTTCAGACGATTCGACGCATTCACCACGAGCATGTGGCACGAATCGAATCGATAGACCAGTACGTCATCCAACACGCCGCCCGCTTCGTTCGTCACCAGCGAGTAACGGACCTGCCCCAGCTTCAACGAGGCGACGTCATTCGTCAGCAGATGATCCAGAAACCTCACGACATCCGGCCCGGTGAATCGCAACCGTCCCATGTGAGCGATGTCGAACAACCCCGCCGCTCGCCGCACGGCCTGATGCTCGTCAATAATCGAGGTGTACTGCACCGGCATGTGCCAGCCACCAAACTCAACCATCCGTCCGCCGTGCGCGACGTGCCACTCATGAAACGGAGTTTGTTGTAGGTCGGACATTGCGGATACCTTCAAAGTCGTAGCACAGGCGGCTCGTCTGTGACATCAACGGGATCATCAAGCAGGCGAGCCGCCTGCTCTACGTTTTCACTTACTGCCAATGCAATAAAGCATCTCTTGCCGTTGCCTTTCGATCTGACTGGCCGCGCGCAGATAGATGCGGTTGCCACAGAAGGTCGGCGTGGAGAAGACACTTTCGGCGAGTTGATTCTCACCGACGAGATCGAATGCTTCCGGAGTCGCTTTGAAGATGTAAGTTTTGCCCGATTCATTCGTCGCGAAGAGGTGTTCGCCAACCAGCACCGGAGACGCACTGAACGTTCCGCCGAGTCGGCCTTTCCAGACTTCTTTGCCTGTGTCGCACTTCCAGCACATCGCCACGCCCGCATCGAGCACGGAATAAATATGGCCCTCGCGGACCAGCATCGACGGCACATAAACGCGCGAGCCGTTCTCCCACACGACCTTGCCCGATCCGTCCGCCTTCACCGCTGACATGTGGTTCTTCGGATAACCGCCGCTGGTGAAGATGAGCTGCCCATCGGTCACGGTCGATGTCACGCACTCGGTGGTCGAGCCTTCGATCTCCCAAAGCTTCTTGCCATCGAGCGGATTGAAGCTCGTGACTAGATCGCAGCCGGTGAAGAGAAGCTGTTCGCGACCAGCGACGTTGAGGATGATCGGTGACGTGTAGTTCGGAAACTTCGGTCGTGGCTGTTGCCAGACGACTTTGCCAGTCGCTCGATTGAGTGCCGCGATCGCTCCAGTTCCTCCTTTGTTATCCGCAGAGACGATGACGAGCGATTGATAGACCGCCGGCGACGAACCGAAACCCTGATGCAGCACGTAATCAGTGATCTTCGTTTGCCACAACTTTTGTCCGTCGAGGCTCAACGCTGTCGTATGAATCGCACCGCCGTTGAGGAAATTGATAAAGACTCGCTGCCCGTCGCAGGCCAAAGTCGATGACGCGAGCGAACTTTTCTCATTCCCTTTTTTCTCGAACCCACCGCGATGAATTTCCGTTTGCCAGAGTTGCTTGCCAGTC
>JANNDA010001047.1:0-4847 GCA_031387195.1 Planctomyces sp.
GTCCGACTCGTAGGCCAGGATGCCGGAGGGAGCTTCGCCGGTCCCCGCGACCATCGGCAGCGTGCCGGGAATCTCGCCGTTCCAGGCGGTGAAGGGGTGCAGTCCCTTGCGGCCGTTGCGGAACCGGTAGCCGTAATCGCCTCCCGGAATCACATGCAGCAGCCGACACGGCGGACGGCTGTCCGCGTCGTTGTCCACGGTGAAGAGCCGCCCGAACGCATCGAAGCAGCTCGCGTGCGGATTCCAAAACCCGGTCGCGATCTGGCTCAGCTTCGAGCCATCCAGCCGGCAACGATAAATGTTGCCCCCCTCGCCGCCACCGCTGAGCGTCGTGCCGTCCGAACCGATGATTTCGTAAGCGGCTCCCAGGTTCTCGCCGAACCCGAAGTACATCCAGCCGAGCGCATCAATCGCAAACCCGGCCAGCCCGTTGTGCGGATAATCCCCCTTCGTGTCGAGATGCACGATTGACTCTTTGCGGTCCGCTTTGTCGTCGCCGTCGTCGTCGTGGAACTGGAAGATTTCTCGGCGAGTTGCGATGTAGACGGAGGTGCGATTTTCGATTTTTGATTTTTGATTTTCGATTTTGGGGTCGGCGGCAACAGGAAACCAAATCGGCCGCACAGCGACGCTCATCGAATACTTCAACCCGTCGGTGAAGACGACGATCTTGTCCGCCTTGCCGTCGTTGTCCGAGTCGCTCATCACAAGCACTCGATCGGAGGGATGTCCCTTGTAGCCTTCGGGCGGGAAGTGCGTGTTGCTCTCGATGGCAAAGACTCGGCCGCGATGATCGATGTCGAGACCAGTCGGCGTGACGATCTGCGGATGCTCGGCGAAGAGCTCGATCTTCAATCGTGGGTCGAGCGATTTCGGTAGTTCCTCCGCGCGGAGTTTATGGGCGAGCGCCAATACGATGAGACAGAGTACGAGCCGAGTCATGTTTTTTTCCCTGAGTGACCGTTTTGGCGTTTGCCTGCTGCCAAATCGCAGCAATCGCCGCGTGAACTGGAGCTTGACGTTAGAAGTCCGCACTCTTGGGGACTCGCGGGAACGGGATACAGTCGCGGATGTTGGCCATGCCGGTGATGAGTTGGATCAATCGTTCAAATCCGAGCCCGAAGCCGGCGTGTGGGACAGTGCCGTAACGCCGCAGATCGACGTACCACCAATACGTCTCTGGATCGAGATGACATTCCTGCATCCGTTCGAGCAGCACATCGAGCCGTTCTTCACGCTGGCTGCCGCCGATGATCTCACCGACTCGCGGGACCAGCACGTCCATCGCACGGACAGTTTTGCCGTCATCGTTGCAACGCATGTAAAACGGCTTCAGCGTGCGCGGGTAATCGAACAGGATCACTGGCTGCTTGAAATGCTCTTCGGTCAGGAAGCGTTCGTGTTCCGATTGCAGGTCGGCTCCCCATTCGATCGGGTAGTCGAATGTCTTGCCGGACTTTTGCAGCACAGCGATCGCCTCTGTGTACGGCAGGCGGATGAACTCGTGATCGAGAATGTTCTGCATCGTGGCGAGCAACTCGTGCTTCTCGTCAATTCGCTCGTTGAAGAACGCGATATCCGCTTCGCAGTTTTGCATGACGTCGCCGATCACCGTCTTGATGAACGACTCGGCGAGCTTCATGTTGTCGGTCAGGTCGCAAAACGGCATCTCCGGTTCGACCATCCAGAACTCGGCGAGGTGCCGTGTCGTGTTGCTGTTCTCCGCGCGAAACGTCGGACCGAACGTGTAACACTCGCCGACCGAGCAAGCGAAGATTTCGGCTTCGAGCTGTCCGCTGACAGTCAGCGAGGCCGGCTTGCCGAAGAAATCGAGTTCAAAGTTGACCGGCTTGCCTGAGGCCGCGAGCTTGTGCAGGTCGAGCGTCGTGACCTGAAACATCTGCCCGGCCCCTTCGCAATCGCTCGTCGTGATGATCGGCGTTTGGATGTAGCAGAAGCCGCGCGATTGAAAGAAATTGTGGATCGCCGTCGCCGCCGCGTTGCGGACTCGCGTGATCGCGCCGAACGTGTTTGTTCGCGGACGCAGGTGCGCGATTTCGCGCAGGAACTCAAACGAGTGTCCCTTCTTCTGCAACGGGTACTTCAGCGGGTCCGCTTCACCGAGCACTCGCAGCGACGTGGCATGAACCTCAATCCGCTGCCCCTTGGCCGGTGAGTCCTTGATCTCGCCTTCGATAGCGATGCTCGCACCGGTGGTGACCTGTTTGATCGACTCGGCATAGCCGGGCACGTTGGCGTCAATGACGATCTGCAAATTGGCCAGGCAACTGCCGTCGTTGAGTTCGACGAACGAGAACGCCTGCTTGGAATCCCGCCTCGTGCGCACCCAACCGCGCACATCCACAACCTGCCCCGCTTCGCCGACCTTCAACGCTTGCGCGACTTTCATCCGCATCATCACCGCACTCCTTGCTTGGTTCGATCTCTGTTCGCCTGAATGGCGTGTGGCGAGTTCTAGCCAAGTTTCGAGTTTTGCGGGAGTTTTATCGAGAAGATTTCAGCGACCGTGGCAACTGAAGAGTGCCTGCACTCTTAGAGCGCTCCCTTGCCCGTCAAGACAACGCCAATCGTCCGAAATAAGATCTTGATATCGTTCTTGATGGAGCAATTGTTCCGATACAGCAAATCGAGCGTCACCTTCCTCCGGAACCCCTCAAGCTCATTGTCGTATCCATTCAAGATTTGTGCTAAACCGGTCAGGCCGGGCTTGATTCCAAGTCGCATTAAGTAATCGGGAATTTGCTGGGAGAGCTGTTCGATAAACTCCGGTCGTTCTGGTCGAGGTCCGACAAGTGACATTTCACCGCGCAAGATGTTCCAAAGTTGCGGTAGTTCATCAAGCCGCGTTTTGCGAAGAAATCTGCCGATCAAAGTAACCCGTGGATCTCCCTTAACGGCGAACTTGGCTCCGTCCTTTTCTGCGTCGGTTCGCATTGTCCGGAATTTGTAGAGGACAAAGGGGCGACCGTAAGCTTCTGACAGTCGTCGATCCGGTCCTCGCTCTCTCTGTTCATTCGGGTGAACGGCCCTAAGTTGAGCTCGCCGCTCCTTTTTTTGACGCAGGTTAAGCCCTGTACGCACCTGTCGAAAAAGAATTGGCCCCGGAGAACTCAGCCTGACAGCCAAGGCAACCAACACCATGACGGGCATCACTAGGACCAGCAGTATTGCCGCTCCTGCTAGATCCATTAACCGCTTCAAACGCATGATGCGGCCTTCGACGCCATCGACGAGAAACATCGAGCCATTCAACTCGCGGCGGTCAAGCCACTCCGCTTGCGGGAGCACATCTGGCAGAACTAGCCACGAAGCGGCCGCGTCCGATTCGTCCGAGTTCGACGAGACCATACGTCTCTTCTCCGAATTGTGCTCCCAAAGAGGGGGAGCGATGTTAGATTCAGACCCACTGCGCGAAGTTGCAAACTAACGTCATATAGATCGCGGCCAGGTGCAAGCTGTCACCCAATTGGTCCACATGGTTGGATTTGATATCCCAGCAGTCCCATTCTGCCTTTGGCGTCGGTAAGACTTGGTTTGATGATTTTAACGATCGTCTTTCGCCGGTTCGGCGGTTTGAGCATTGCACTCATAATCAAGATTGAGCCAATTCCTTGACGTACATGGCTTTCAGACGCAGAATTAGTACGCAAATCAATGGCGGTGCGGATTGCCTAAGTGTTCGCACCTCGCCTGAATTCAAGGTCTTGTTCACAGACCTCACGAGCCTTCAAACCACCCAAGGTGACAAATGTCTGACGACATTCTCAAGAAACTGGTCAAGGATGGAGTGGTCTCGAAGGACCAGATGACGGAAGCGAGTCAGCTTGCTTCAACCCTCGGCATTCGTGCGGAGGAGGCCCTCGTCAAGCTGGGCTACGTCGATGCCAACGAAATCAGCAGTCTTCAGGCATCAAAATTTGGCTTCGAGACAATAAACCTCAACGGTTTCGAGATTCCATCTAGCGTCATCGAGATGGTTCCAGAATCGGTCGCCCGAGAGAATGTTGTGATTCCCGTCAGTCTTGACGGAGATGCGCTAACCATAGCGATTAACGACCCGATGAAATTTGAAGTTCTTGATAAGCTTCGATTCATCCTCAATCGCGAAATCAAGGTCAAAGTCGCACCGAATGAGGCAATCCAGTCTGCGATCAACCGGCATTATGGTCAAAGCGAAACCGAGTCGGTTGATTCGATGCTTTCTGAGTTTACGGAAACGGCGATCGACATCACGCAAACAGAAATCAAAGAGGCCGAGACCTTTGCCGGAGATGACGACAGCGCTCCCATTGTCAGACTCGTTAATTTGATCATCTCCGAAGCCGTCAATATGCGGGCAAGCGACATTCATATTGAGCCTTTTGAGACCCGAGTACGAATTCGCTATCGAATCGACGGTGTCTTGGTTGAGCGAGACAGTCCTCCCCGAAGACTACTCGCAGCACTTGTCTCTCGCCTTAAGATCATGGCCAATATGGACATTGCCGAAAAACGGCGTTGCCAGGACGGCCGAATCAAAACTAGGGCAAATGGCAAAGAGTTTGACCTGCGAGTGAGTATTTTGCCCTCGGTCTATGGCCAAGCTGTCGTGATGCGAATCCTTGATCGCGACAGCATCAAAGTTGGCATCCGAAACCTTGGTTTTAGTGAGGACAACTATCGTAAATTTCAAAACATCATTCGACGACCGAACGGCATTTTCCTCGTCACTGGCCCTACTGGAAGTGGAAAAACCACGACGCTTTATAGTGCTTTGGGAGAGCTCAATCGCCCCGATCGCAAGCTCATCACGGCAGAAGACCCAGTGGAGTATTTGCTGCCGGGAA
>JANNDA010001073.1:0-2155 GCA_031387195.1 Planctomyces sp.
TCGCGGTTGTGATCGGCAGGCTCAACAACAGCGCGACCGTGCGACCGGTCGCACCTTGCTGCGTCAGCAGAAATGCCTGCGCACGCGATCCAAGTTCGTGGGCAGCGACCGAGTCGGCGAGCAATGCCTGCACCTTTGCGGTCAGATCGGCAGCGGTCGGAACCACTTGAGCCGCATGCCGCGCGAGAAGTTGTTCGACGATGTCTCGGAAATTCCAGGTGTTGGGACCGAACAACACGGCGGCTCCAAATGCGGCGGGCTCAAGCATGTTCTGACCGCCACGCTGAGTCAGGCTCCCGCCCACGAAGGCGATGTCCGCCAATCCCCAGCACTCGCCGAGTTCACCAAGCGTGTCGAGCAGCAACACTTCATCCGACGAACAGACCGAAGACAACACACCGCTAGACCGTCGTCGCAACGGCAATCCGCGCGACAGAACCAACTGGGCAACTTCCTCAAAGCGTTCTTTGTGGCGCGGGACCAAGATGAGCCGCAGCTCAGGAAAATCACGTCTCAGGTTCTGCCAGGTATCGAGCGCGATGGCTTCTTCTGGAGCTTGCGTGCTTCCGGCTATGAAGACTCGTTCGTTGTGTGCGATGCCGAAGAACTCACGCAGTTCGTGTGTCTTGGGATTGTTTCGATCGAACTGCACTCCGTCGAACTTGATCGACCCGGTGACATGCAAGCGATCACAGGGGGCACCCAGATCGAGAAGCCGTTCGGCGTATTCGTCGTTCTGCACCGCCAGCAATGCGAAACGGCGGAGCAGGCTGCGGAGCAACGGTCGGACTCGTCGATAGCCGCGAAAACTTTTGGCGCTGACACGACCGTTGATCAACGCCAGCGGAACCTGCAATTGATCGGCAGCCAACACGAAGTTGGGCCACAGTTCTAGCTCGACGAGTACGATCGCCGAGGGACGAATCCGCTGAATCGCTCGACGCACGGCCCAGGAAAAATCGAGCGGGAAATAACAAACCGTGTGCTGCGAGAATTCTTTCTTGGCGACGTCGAGCCCAGTGCGAGTGGTCGTCGTAATCACGAACTCCCAATCGGGCCGAGCCGCCAGTAGCTCCCGCATCACCGGGCGCAATTGCAGCACTTCTCCCACACTGACCGCGTGCAACCATAGGCAGGGCCGTGACGACTTCCGCTCCGGTAACCGGCCCCACAGCTTTTCCGCCCAGCCGTCGCGATACTTTCCGTGGACCCAACGGCGATAGAGCAACACCGGCGAGACCACGGCGAGCAACATCAGATACGCGACATTCAACAGCCAGGGCATCCTTGCCACTCCGTCGGACTTGCGTTGTTTTCGTAGCACAGGCGGCTTCGCCGCGCTCGGTATTTCCCTGCCGGCTAACTTTCGTTCGCCCCACAGCACTTCTTGTATTTCTTGCCGCTGCCACACGGGCACGGATCATTGCGGCCGACTTGAGGTCCGAAATTGCGAATCGGTTTGACTGGTTGAGCGGACTCGGATGTGTTGGTGATCCCCGCATGGTCGCGCGAGCCCATTTGTTGTCGTGGATCGGACGGTGCGTCTGCCGACTCTTCGCGAAACTCTTCATGGCTGACCGAGGTGACTTGCCACTGCGAGCCATCGAAGTCCGCGCTTTCGCGTTCCAGTCGGAAGATCGCCGATGTCACCTGCATGCCGATCCGCTGCCACATCTCTCCGTAGGCCTTCATCCCTTGGCGACGATATTCGGTTTTCGGATCCTTCTGCGCGTAGCTGACCAAGCCGACGCCGGAGCGATAGTGGTCCATGTCATAAAGGTGCTCTTTCCAAGAATTGTCGAGCACTTCGAGAATCAAAGTACGCTCGGTGTGACTCATTTCCGGGCGGAAGCGGTCGTCGTAGGCGGACAGCACCATTTGTTCGACTTGATCGCGATTCAGGCGACGTAGTTCTTCGGGCTGCCATCCCACTTGCAAAATCTCATTGGCCCAATTGACCAGCGAGGCCAAACCGTCCGTATTCGGCAGAACGGGACGACTGCGATCCTCGGAAAGCGGCGCGGGAAATGTTTGATCGAGAAGTTCTTTCAGCCGTCGCAACAATGTTCCGTCACCAAAGAAGTCGGCACTTGCTTGGAACAGCCGATTAGCCAAATCCTCAATCGTCTTTCCATTCAATTCGGCCGGTTCGATG
>JANNDA010001158.1:0-7361 GCA_031387195.1 Planctomyces sp.
ACCGCCTCCTGCTTGAACTCCTCCGTGAACCGACGACGTGAACGACGTGACTTCAACACCTTCTTCAGGGACATCTGACGGTCTCCTTTCGACCGCCAAAAATAGTGACTCACACTGTCCGTGAAATGCCGAGCACCTCAATCAACCGCCGGACCAATCGGCAAGACATCACGTCGGCGGTCATCAATCGCCAGATCGCCGACCGGTACTATCAAGACGAAGCGATCCGCCGCGTGATGGAAACTTTCGCGAAGGACAAGCAACGCGAAGCACTGCTCGTGATGGCCACGGGGACGGGCAAGACACGCATCAGCATCGCCACCGTCGAACTGCTGATGAAGGCGAACTGGGCTCGCCGCGTTTTGTTCCTGGCCGATCGCAACGGGTTGCTCACTCAGGCCAAACGCAACTTCACCAAATGGCTGCCGAACACCTCGTCGGTGGACATCACGGAAGGGAAGGAGGACGACGACAGCCGGCTCGTGTTCTCGACCTATCCCACAATGATGAACAGCATCGACGACGAACGCCGCGACGGAGTCAGCCGGTTCGGCGTCGGGCACTTTGACTTGGTCATCATCGACGAAGCTCACCGCAGCGTGTATTCGAAGTACCGAGCGATCTTCGACTACTTCGACTCACTGCTGCTGGGCCTGACGGCCACGCCTCGGAGCGAAGTCGATCACGACACCTACGACCTATTCGGTCTGCAACAAGGGGTTCCGACATCCGCCTATGAACTCGATCAAGCGGTCGCCGACCAGTACCTCGTCCCGCCGAGACCCGTCGCCGTCCCCACGAAATTCAGCCGTGAAGGCGTGAAGTACGCCGACCTGAGCGAAGACGAGCAGAAGGAGTACGAGGAAAAGTTCTACGATGAAGAGACAGGCCAGATTCCCGCCGAGATCGACGCCGCTGCGTTGAATCGCTGGCTCTTCAACGCGAACACCGTGGACCAAGTCTTGGCGTTTTTGATGGAGCACGGCCAGAAAGTGGAAGGTGGCGACAAGCTCGGCAAGACGATCCTCTTCGCCGCTAATCAGCCGCACGCAGACTTCATCGTCGCACGGTTCGATATCAACTATCCGTACCTCGCCGGAAAGTTCTGTCGGACGATCCACAACAAAGTGAGTTTTCCGCAATCGTTGATCGACGACTTTTCGATTGCGGCCAACATGCCGCAGATCGCCGTCAGCGTGGATATGCTCGACACGGGCATCGACGTGCCGGAGTGCGTGAACCTCGTGTTCTTCAAACGAGTCCGATCCAAGACGAAATTCTGGCAGATGATCGGTCGCGGCACTCGGTTGTGCCCTGACCTATTCGGCCCCGGTCAGCACAAAGAGTTCTTCAACGTCTTCGACTTCTGCGAGAACCTGGAATACTTCGGCAATAACCCCGAAGGAGTCGAAGCCACCGTCCAAGAAGGAGTGAAGACGAAAATCTTCCGCCGCCGGTTGGCCCTGATCGACTTGCTTGTACGAACGCCAAAGCCTGACGAATCGCTGATCCAGCTTCGGACAGAAATTGCTGACGTGCTTCATCGCGATGTCGTGCAAACGAACCCCGATAGCTTCGTCGTCAGACCACACCGGCGCTACGTCGAGAAGTTCAGCCAACGCGATGCCTGGAATGAACTCGGCCCTGGCGACTTCGTCGATGCCAGCCATCACTTGGCAGATTTGCCAACGCCCGACGACGGCGACGAATTCGCTCGACGCTTCGACCTGCTGTTGCTCAACCTGCAACTCGGAGTGCTCGAATCGTCGCCGTTCGTGCCCCGCTGGCAACAACAGGTTTGCGAAATCGCTAGCGGGCTGGAAGAGAAAGAAGCGATCCCCGCAGTGAAGATGCACCTGGCCCTGATTCAAGAACTCCAGACCGACGAGTTCTGGCAGAACATCACGCTGCCGATGCTGGAGATCGTGCGGCGTAAGCTCCGCAGCTTGATCCAATTCCTCGATCACGACGGCAAACGCGACAACGTCTACACCGACTTTGAAGATGAACTCGGTCAGGCCAAAACCGTGGATGGCCTCGTCAAGCGGGACGACAGCCTGAAGAACTATCGCCTGAAAGTCGAACGCTTCGTCCGCGAGCACGCAGACCATCCCACGATCTCACGACTGAAGCACAACCAACCAATCACCGCCGCCGATCTTGAAGCCCTGGAAGCGATCTTGTTCTCCGCCGAAGCCGCCGGTGATCGCGAGCGATTTCAACAGACCTACGGGACCGACAAACCGCTCGGCAAGTTGATCCGTGAGATCATTGGCCTCGACCCGAATGCCGCCAAACAAGCATTCGCTCAATTCCTGAGCCTCGGAACTTTGAGTGCGGATCAAATCACGTTCATCAACCAGATCATCGACCACTTGGTCCACAACGGCACAATGGACCCCGCCGACCTCTTCAAACCTCCATTCACCGACATGCACGATCAAGGACTGATCGGAGTACTGCCGCAGATCGCTCAGGCCGTCGTACACGCCATTCGGCAAATCAACGAGAACGCACTCGTCGCGTGATCATCGACACGGCGTAAGCGGTCTCCGTGCTGCTGGAGAAGTACGAAGTCTGCTGCGACCTGATGCACGGCTTCGACTGAACGAAATGGATGACCGGCACGTCTGCCGAACGGCTTTGCCTGCTGCCCGCCGGTCAGGAGCACGTCTTGCCGCAGGAAGATGGGAAGGCTCGCTTCACCAAGGTCGTGACCGACATCTCCCGCGTCTTCGCCTTGTGTGCCGCTCACGATGAAGCGATCCGCCTGCGCGACGACATCGCGTTCTTCCAAGCGGTGCGATCGGCCTTGGTCAAACCCTCCGGCGAACGGAAGACTCAAGTAGACCTCGACCACGCTATCCGGCAACTCGTCTCGAAAGCCATTACCGCCGAACTCATCGCCAGCGTGCGGCAAAGTGGGGGGTGCAAAAGATCTCGGCTCGACCGTTTTTGAAGGCCACGCTACTTTGATCCCAATGAGCATGAGGCTCGCTTTTTGGTGGTCAATCCAGGCGTCGGCGAGGAAGGCTTTTCATGAATGGTGCCCAGCTTTGGCAGACGTTGATTCAAGCCGTGGTGCAAGGAATCACGGAGTTCCTGCCGATCAGCTCCAAGTCACATTTGATCCTCGTCGGCAATCTGCTCGAACACTGGTTCGGCACGAATTCCACTGCGGCCGAAACGATTGAGCTGATCGTTGGACTGCATCTGGGAACGTTGCTGGCGACGATCGTCATGTACTGGCAAGACCTGTGGTCTTTGCGAAAGCGTCATCGGCTACTGCTCAACGTGATTATCGGCAGCATTCCCGTGGCGGTTGTCGGACTGTTATTCAAAGACCGGCTCGAGCAGACATTGGTCTCGCCGTTGTTTGTCGGCTTGGGCCTATTTGTCACGGCGCTCTTTCTGTTCGCGGGCCAACGCCTCGAACTCAATTTGCTGGAGCTCGATCAGATCACCTGGCCTCATGCGTTGGCGATCGGCTGCTTTCAGACGTTGGCTCTCTTGCCGGGAATTTCTCGTTCCGGCAGCACCATCGCCGGCGGTTTGATGGTCGGCTTGACTCGTCACACCGCGACGACGTTTTCTTTCCTACTTTCTGTTCCGGCCGTAGGTGGAGTCGTTCTGCTCAAGGGTTTAGCGATGCGTCATTCCAACGGCTTGGCGGTTGGTCAATTGCTGTTCGGTGCCATGATCTCGTTCGCGGTCGGACTGGTTGCGTTGCGATTCCTGATTCGGGTTGTTGTGAAACGCCAACTGCACTGGTTCGCGTACTACTGCCTGACGCTGGGAGTCTGTGTGACCGCGTGGCAGTTGTGGCTGGGGATGAAAACGTCCTGATCAAGCAGGGCATTTTTCCATAGGCCACTTTACGAATCGAGCCAGCCGTGGCGACGCATGTAGATCAAGAGGCCGATTGCCGTGGCACTCATGAGGCCCAGCGCGAATGGATAACCGAAGGCCCAATTGAGTTCGGGCATATTCAGCGAATGAGTGGTGTTGAAGTTCATGCCGTAGACGCCAGCAATGAAACTCAGCGGCAGGAAGATCGTGGAGATGATCGTCAGCACCTTCATCACTTGATTGGTGCGATGGCTGATTCGCGAGAGATAGTAGTCGCGGAGGTCGGCGCACATCTCGCGGTAGGTTTCGACGACGTCCAGAATCTGAGCGGTGTGATCGACGCAGTCGCGCAGGTATAGCCGCGTCTCGTGAGTGATCAGTGGGTAGTCGTCGCGGATCATTTCGTTCAAAGCGTCACGCTGCGCGACCATCATCTTGCGGACTTGCAATAGATTCCCTCGGAGGCGGTGCAACTCTGACACGATGCGCGGTGTTGGGGCGTTCGTGACGGCATCGTCGATGGCCTCCAAGCGGTCGCTGTAAAGTTCTATCACCGGAAAGTAGCCGTCGAGAATGGCGTCGAGCACCGCGTAGGCCAGGTAGTCGGCTCCTGCTTGCCGGATGCGACCCGCCTTGGTGCGGAGTCGCAGACGGACGGGGTCGAGGCAATCACCGGGAAATTCTTGAATCGTCAACAGAAAATTAGGGCCGATGAAAATGCTCGTCTGGTCGGTGCGCAGCGGGTCGTGGTCTTCGACCATACGAGCGACCAAGAACAAATAGTCGCCGTAGTTCTCGACCTTCGGCCGCTGATGCAGGTGGACGACATCTTCCATCGACAACCGGTGGATGCCGAACAGTCCAGCCAAGCCGTCGAGAATTTTGGTGTCGCTCAAGCCGTCAACGTTCACCCACGTCACCGGCCAGCGTTCGAGTAGATCGACCAATTGGCCAAGGTCGGTCACTGGTTGCTCGCTGATTTCTGTCTCCGAATAACAGATGACCGACACTCGCGTCGGCGTTGCATCTGGCGGCGAAATGATGGTCCCAGGCATGGCACCCGGTTCGGTTTGCCGACGAAATGGCGGGTCGGCGGGCATGAGTGAAATGTCGTCAGGCGGCATGATCGGCTCCCGATGGGGCAGTCGCAGGTGTCGTTATTCGTCGGCGTAATGCGGTGTGAGTTTCCAAGTCTTCAAAACTTCCTGCTCGCGCTGCCGCATCACTTTCAGTTCTTTCGCAGAGAGGTCGTCGTAGCCGCAGAGATGCAGCAGTCCGTGGACGACATACAGCGTCAGTTCGTCGAGCGGTTGCCAACGGTACTTGGCCGCCATCTCTTTGGCCATTTCGGCCGAGACGATGATCTCGCCATCCAGCCGCTTGCCCGCTCCGCGCGGGGCACTCTTGGGGATCGGCAGCGATTCCGGTTCGATCTCGCATTCGAGCAGAAAGCTCAAGACGTCCGTCGCATAGTCATGCTGCAAATAACGCTGATTGAGATCGTGGATCGTCTCGTTATCGACGATCGCGATGCTGATCGTCGCTGATACGCACTTCTCGGCCGCGAACAACTCGCGAGCGATCTCGGTCAGCCGTTTGTGATCAACCTTCAGTGCTTTCTGGCCATCGTCGATGTCGATCTGATACCGCGTCGCGATGTCGGCGGTGTTGTAAGTTGGCGTTCTGGTTTCCGGAGCGTGCGATGACATGAGGGCCTTTGTGGTGCAAACGTTGAAGTTGGCTTTATCCCGCGCGTTGTTCGGGGTACTTGATGCGGGTGTGGAAGATACTGATGAGCGACATCGTGAGTGAGTCTTGAATCACGTTGATCTCGCTGAGCGTCAGCGTACTTTCTTCAAACTGGCCGTCGAGGAGCTTATTCATCGTGATGCCGCGAACAAGGCTTTCGATGCGTTTTGATGTCGGATCGCTCAACGTGCGGCTGGCACTTTCGATGGCATCGGCCAGCATCAACACGCCAGCTTCGCGCGTTTGTGGTTTCGGGCCGGGATAACGGAAGCTCGATTCTTCGACCTCGATGGAATCGCCTTGCGACTCGGCAGCCTTGGCGGCGGCGTGATAGAAATACTGCACCAGGGTCGTGCCGTGATGTTGCTCGATGAAGTCGATGATCGGCTTCGGAAGATTGTGTTGTTCCGCGAGATCCGCACCATCTTTGACATGGCCGATGATGATCAGCGTGCTCATGGCTGGGTTCAGATGCTCGTGCTTGCTCGCGGCTCCCTCACTCATGTTTTCAATGAAGTAGCTCGGCTTGAGCATCTTGCCGATGTCGTGAAAGTACGCACCGACTCGGACGAGCAAGCCGTTCGCGTCGATCTTCTCGGCGGCCGCTTCGGCCAAAGAAGCGACCGTGATCGAGTGGTTGTAGGTGCCGGGAGCACGGCGAACGAGTTCCTGTAACAGCGGATGCGACACGTGGCTGAGTTCCAGCAGGCTGATGTCCGTCACGATACCGAACGTGGCTTCGATAAAGGGCAAACTGCCGGCGACGATGTAACCGGACGCCAAACACCAACCCGCGCCGCGCAAGCTGTGCAAGAGCAACGTGCGATCGTGCCAGAGCACCTCCAGCGAGTGCGTCTTCACGACGGCCGTGCCCCACGTCACCAAGAAGAAAACGACTCCGCACCAGAAACCAATTTTGATCAGCGACGACCGCGAGGAAACACGAGTCAGTGGAACGATTGCCGTTGCCGCAACACTCATGAGCACGACGAACTCGCCGGTATCGGATACGGAGGACAACGTCAGTAGCAGACTGAGCGTGAATGCGGTCAACGTCGCCAAGTCCTGGTTGTAGGCGATCGCCAAAATCATCACCGTCACCATCAGCGGAATAATTTCCGCGCGCCAGGGATCGAAGCTGAGGATGCGGCCGAGAAATGCCGCGAGCACAATCGCCCCCAGATAAATCCCCAAGGCACTGAGACTCCGCACGATGCGCGGCTCATTGTGGACGATGTGGTATCCATTGAGCACGGTCAGGACGAAGACCAACAGAAAGACCGTCACCACTCGAATGATCCGGTCACGCACGGAGACGTCTCGTTCGACTTGCTCGTACTCGTCGTGCAGCACGTCCAACGCGGCATCGTCAATGACTTGAGCCGGTGCGACGAGCACATCTCCTTGGTTGTACGGATCGGTGGTCAACGGCACCTTTTTGCGAGCCTCGCGCCGCGCCGACTGAGTCGCCACGGGGTCATATCGCAGTGAGACCAGCGAACCATGATTGGAGGCCAACCAGCGTTCAAGTTGCTTGCGGATCACCGACAGCCGCGGGAACTGCGTCCAGGTCTTCCCCAGTGAACCGTCATCATGCAGCAATTCGCTCAGCAGCACGTCCGACGGCGAAACAACGTCTCGCGCCGCCGCGTCCGACGGCTTCTGCTCGCTCGATTTGAGAATCGCGAGCCTTTGATCCGTGCGGATTTTGTGGCGATTCAACTCAAACGGATCGACGACGCCCGACTTTTGGAGCGGCTTCA
>JANNDA010001181.1:0-11488 GCA_031387195.1 Planctomyces sp.
CATTTCAGGTTCCGATTTTGTTGAGATGTTCGTGGGCGTGGGCGCAAGCCGCGTGCGTGATATGTTTGAGCAAGGCAAAAAAAATGCCCCCTGCATTATCTTTATTGATGAGATTGATGCGGTTGGTCGCCATCGCGGCTCTGGCATGGGCGGCGGTAATGACGAACGGGAGCAAACGCTGAATCAGATCCTCAGCGAAATGGACGGCTTCCAAGCGACGGAAAGCGTGATCGTGCTCGCGGCCACGAATCGTCCGGATGTGCTCGATCCAGCGTTGCTTCGCCCCGGCCGGTTCGATCGGCACATCACGATTGACCGACCGACGAAAGACGGACGGCACGAAATCCTCAAAGTGCATGTCCGCAAAGTGCCGCTGGCCCAGGACGTCGATTTGGCGAATGTCGCGGCGGCGACGATCGGGTTCTCTGGAGCCGAGTTGAAAAATCTCGTCAACGAAGCGGCGTTGCACGCTGTGCGCTCGGAACGGACCGAGGTCACGGCGGAGGACTTCGATGTCTCTCACGACCGAGTTCTCATGGGGGCGAAACGCGAAGAAATTTTGACCGAGTATGAACGGTCCATGACCGCGTACCACGAAGCGGGACATGCCCTGATTTCGTGGCATCTGCCGGACGTTGATCCCGTTCACAAAGTGACGATCATCCCACGTGGCCGAGCGCTGGGAGTCACTCAACTGCTGCCTGAAGAAGACCGCTATCACTACGGCGAGAAGCGCATGCACTCGCAGATGGTGATGATCATGGGGGGCCGCGCGGCGGAGAAGCTGACCTTCGACGAGTACTCTGCCGGAGCCGAAGATGATCTGAAAAAGGCAACGTCGCTCGCGCGTCGCATGGTGGCTCACTGGGGCATGAGCGAAATCATCGGCCCGGTCGCGTTCCGCCAAGGGGAAGAGCACCCCTTCCTGGGCAAAGAGATTCACGAAGCTCGTGAATTCAGCGAGGAAACCGCCCACACGATTGACCAAGAAGTGCAGCGATTCTTAAACGACGCGGCAAACAGAGCGTCCAAACTTTTGAGCGAGCACCGCAGTCAGCTCGATGCGATCTCTCAAGCGTTGTTGAAGAACGAGAGCATCGATCACGCCGACATGGTGAATATCCTCGGCGAACCGGTTCCAAGAACCAGCCGTTCTGTGAGCGCGTAACGCGGCGAAGCCGCAAGTACGTAGCCGTCATCGCTCCGCGTGACGAGCTGATTACACGCCACCGCTCTGTGAAGCGACCGGCTCGTCACGCGGAGCGATGACGGCTACGTAAAATCTCGTCACAAAAACATCGCCTTCGGCGATAACCGCGTAAGTCCACTCGGTTGCCCCAGCCGCATTGCGATCGAACCATCGACATTCCCGTCGACGGGCGAGACGGAGTGATCGGAGAAACCGGACCATTGGCGATATTCGGCATTCGGTGGCAGACGGCGTGTCATTCTTGCGGGTAATACCTTTCGTGCGCTCGCAGTGGCGTGTATTTTGGCCCGGTTCCGTGCCGCTGGTATTGGTCGCAGGGCGGGGAAATTGTTTGCCCATCGGGATGTCCTGAAACCGTGGTGTATATTGATGGTGTTCATCGTCGTGGCGTTTTCGTGAGGCTTTTCGCGAGTGTCTGAGAACAGGAACTTCCGGGAACTTCCGGAGTTTGTGTCTTGTTGAGACCGCGCGAAGATTCAAGATTTCGGATAGTCAGGGAGCTTCTCAATGTTCTTGTCATCATGGCTGGATTCGATTCGGACGGTGGTCGGTGTTTCCGAATGGCGAGCTCGGCGGTCGATTCGCCGCCAAGCACTCCGATATCTCCCTCGGAATGCTGCGGAGCAACTCGAAGAACGAATCGTGCCGGTTAATCCGCCAACCATTTCAGTTGTCCCTCTACCGCTGCCGGCAACGTCCAACGCGACCGGGACGTCAACCATTAATCTGTCAAGCATCACGAATGGAGATGGAGGAAATCTATCTGCGGGACAGGTCTCGATCTCCTCGGTGACGAATCCGCAATTGCTGAAGAATTTGACTCTTACTTTCCCGCTCCCAGGTTTCCCAAGGTCTGGAACCTTGACGTACCAACCGAATACGAGTCCTTTTAATCCGGGGCTGTTTGGCTCAAGCACCGTTACATTGCTCGCGAACGATGGCGTAGATGGTCCAACGTTCCTCCAGTTCGACATCCAGATCAACGACAAGCCAACCATTACCCCGCAGCCTAATGCGGCGGCAATTCTGGAAGATTCGCCAACACAGACTTTCACTTTAAAGGGAATCACGGCGGGCGGCGGGACCACGGCGGTCGTTCCGCCTTCCCCGGAAAAGGAACAATACGGACCAGGTGCTGATTTTCGGCAGCAAATGAGTATCACAGCCACATCGGACGATGTGTTCGTGACGGGGCCGATAACCGTCTCCAACTACAACACGTTTACGGGAACGGCCACGTTGCAGTACACGCCGGTTCCCAACGCTCCGCTCTCAAGATTGAACAACGCTAACAACCCTTTCGATCCAACGAGCCCTGAGGTAGTAACCATTACCGTAACGGTCACCGATTCAGGCAGCGACGGCCTGCTCGGCAGCGGTGATGACGGCGTGACCTACATGCTGTTTGACGTCAGAATTAATGCGGTCAATGATCTCCCCACGCTAGATTCGATTGTCGTAGCGCCTGTCGATGAAGACAGCGGTTTTCTGTCCGTGCCCCTGACCAATGTGACGGCAGGTGGTTTCAGTCCGGATCAAGCCACGGGAAGTCCTGAACCCCAGCCACTCTATATTTATTTCGTGAATGACAATCCCAGCCTCGTATCCATTGGGCAGATTCCGCAAATCTCTTACCCCGTGACGTCGAGCAATGTTCCGATCACCTTCCTGCCAGATCAATTCGGCACCGCCACGATCGAGATTCACGTACAGGATGGGGGTCTAGACGAAAACCTCGCCACGACAGCCGATAATCTCGAGATCGTGCAAGTCTTCAGTTTGGTCGTCAATGCTGTGAACGATCTCCCGACGCTGACTTCCCTTCCTGATATCACTTTGAAAAAGGACGCCGGCAATCAATCGGTCAGCCTGAAGGGCATCTCGACAGGTGGTGGCGAGATTGAAACGCTACAAATAACTGCGACCAGCGACAATCAGACGTTGCTGCCCGATCCGACGATCATTTTTGTGCAAGGAAGACCGGATGGCAAATTGGGGTTTCGCTCGAATGTTGGTCAGACTGGTACAGCGAACGTCACGGTCGAGGTGAGAGATCCTGGATTGGACACGCTGTTCAACACAGTGGATGACGGTATTACAACGCGAACGTTTGCGGTTCACGTTCATGAATTGCCAACACTCGATAATGTGGCCCCGATTAACCTGTTGGAGGACGCAGGTCCGCAGACGATTTTGTTGACTGGGATCTCTGCGGGCCCAGGTGAATTCACGCAGCCAGTTAGCGTGACAGTGACGAGTTCCAACACTTCGATCATCCCAACACCAGCGGTCACTTACACCAGTGGGGACACTTCAGGCAGCTTGGATTACACTCCGGTTGCTGGAAAAAGCGGCGACTCAGTTCTCACAATCACCGTCACTGATGGCGGGCTTGATAACACTTTGGGAATCGCCGGAAAATTGAAGTCGAAACTCGCCTTCAATGCCCCCGTGTTATTACTCAAAGATGCCAGTAACTTCCCCTCGAATGCGGCGGTGCCATTCAAAATTCAAATTGGGGCTGAATACCTGTTGGTGACGACTGTTAACGGGAACTCTTTCAATATTCTACGTGGCATTGATGGGACGACTCCTGCGACGCACGAGGTCAATGACTTAGTGATTCCGCCTGTCGGTTTTGATGATCTGACCATTGTTCGTACCGTCAACGTGCATGTCGAACCGGTCAATGACCCTCCAACTTTGAATCTGTTAATTCCGGCACCATTTATCGTCATTGAAGATTCCGGCTTACATGCCATCTCGCTATCGGGAATCGCCGACGGTGAGGGCAATACGCAACCACTGCGAGTCAAAGCGACAACCTCAGACCCCAGTCTGATTCGCAATTTGTTGGTGGCCTACACGTCGAACATGCCCACCGGCACGCTCTTTTTTGAGACGGTGCTGAATGCGGTCGGAACGGCCACGATTACCGTGGAAGTGGAAGACGGCGGGCTCGACGGCGACCTCGATACGCTTGGTGACAACGGCCACTCTGTGCCGGAAACGGTGACGGTGATCGTGAGTGCCGCTCCGGATACGCCGACACTCAATCCGCTCTCGGGACCGCTGACGATTTTGGAAGGTGCGGCTCAGCAATCGATTTCGCTGACTGGCATCACCGATGGCGATGGCAACACGCAGCCGATCATGGTCACGGTGACCAGCAGCAATCCGACACTCATTGCCGCGCCAACCGTGGATTTCAATCTCTCAAATTTGACGCCACCCAATGTCCCTTCGACCGGGACTCTCAAGTTCACACCGACCGCCCTCAGAAACGGCTCGGCAATTCTGTCGGTGTTCGTGACCGACGGTGGACTGGACGGGGACTTGTTGACTCTGGGGGACAACAAGTCATTCCTCCGAGAGTTGAAGGTCATTGTGGTTCCGGTTGATGACCCACCGCGAATTGGTGTGCCAGGCAAGTTGGCCACCGACATGGCGATCGCCGATCTGATGTTGATGGTCAGCGATGCGTCTCCATTTCCCGCGACCGCCACTCCGCCGTTTATGATTCAGGTCGGTGGTGAGTTCATGCAGGTGACCAATATCGCTGGCACCATTTTCACAGTCAGCCGAACCACGCCGGCGGTCCATCTGATGGGTGACTCAGTGGTGTTGCCCGTGATCACGACGATGAACGTCCCAGAAAACCAGGGCAATGCGCTGCCGTCGATCATCAATCTGTTTGGCATTGATGCCGGATTAAATGAGAGTCAGACGATGCGCGTGACCGTCAGGAGCGGAAATTCGACCATCATTTCCAATGCCGTGGTCAGCAACTTCACTCCGCCAACGGGTTTGATCCCCGGCAGCGGTCGAGCCACGATCAGTTTCACTCCAGCGGCTCACCTCACGGGTGACGTGTATTTGTATGTCACCGTGGCGGACGCTGGTCCGGACGGCAACATTGATACGGGGTCAAACAACGGAGTGACCAATCTTCCGATCTTGATCCACGTAACCCCGATCAACGACCTGCCAACGGTTAATCCCGCCACAGCGGCACGCACTTTGACGGGAACGATCAATCCAACCACGCCGACATTGACCCTGAACAGCGGCACTGGTTTCCCCACGACTGCCACGCCGAATTTCAACATCGTGGTCGATACGGAAATCATGACCGTGACCAACATCACGGGGAACAATTTCACCGTCATTCGTGGTGTGAACGGAACTGCTGCCGCGACTCATGTGGCGAACGCCCCTGCGTATTTGCCGATCACTGTCGCCGAAGACTCCGGTTTGAGCGCGATCAATTTAACTGGGATCACTGCGGGACCCAACGAGTTTCAGATTCTGAAAGTCACGTCCACGGTTGTCGCCAGCAGCATTCCGGGGCTGATCGCCAGCACGTCGGTCGAGTACGCCTCCGCCAACTCGACGGGGACGTTGAAGTTCACCCCAGCGGCCAATCTGTTCGGCACGGCGACGATCCGAGTGACCGTGGAAGACGCGGGCTTGGATGGTCGGCTCGATTTGGCCAGTGACAACGCCAGGGACTTCCGTGACATCGCCGTTGTGGTCACAGGCAGCGTTGATTTGCCGACGCTGACTCAACCAGCGCCGTTGACGATCAACGAAGACGGAGCTGGCCTTTCCGGAAACATGCTGACGCTGACCGGCATTTCGGACGGCGACTTGAACACTCAACCGCTGTCGATCACGGTCCTCAGCAGTAACACCGCGTTGGTTCCCACCCCAACGCTCTCCTTCACGCAAAGTTCCACAAAACCGTTGGCAACCCCGCAGACAGCCACGCTGACCTTCAACGGTCTCGCAGCGCAGCAGACGGGGACGTCTCAGATTTACGTGACCATCACTGACGGTGGTGCGGACGGCGTGCTGGGAACTTCTGGCGCACTGGCAACGGGCATTAATTCTTTGACAACGACGATCCAAGTCGTGAACGCCGCAGTGTTCCCGAATCCGGCACAGGGGCAATTCAAGATCAAGATCGGTAACGAACTTCTCCGAGTGACGGGCGCGTTGTCCGGCAACAAATTCACGGTGCAACGTGGTATCGAAGGAACAACTGCCGTCGCGCATCTCAGCAACGATGTCGTGGTTCATCCGCAGTCACTCGATAACCAGAGTGTCAAACGGTCCTTCACGCTCACCGTCACGAACTTCAACGACCCGCCGACGCTCGATCTCATCCCAATGGTGAATGCCGTTGAAGCAGGCGGGCTGATCTCGATCGGACTCGATGGAATTACTGCGGGTGGAAATGGCACGGAATCGTCGCAGCCGTTGAAAGTCACCGCCATCAGCCGCAACACCGCCGCGATTCCCACTCCTTCCGTGAGCTACGTCTCATCGCAAACAATGGGCACGTTGACCTTCACGCCAACGCCGGATGCGGTCGGAACATTCACGATTGACGTCATCGTTGAGGATGGTGGCCCTGACAACAATCTGAGCACGTCTGAGGGTAATAACACGTTTATGCAGACACTGACGGTGGAGATCGACCCCGGTGACGATGATGCGCCGGTGATTGATTCGGTGCCCACCCAAGTTTTTCTGACTGGCACGAATACTGAGCAAACCGTCAACTTGTCGGGCATAGGCGCTGGTCCGTTTGAATCGGGACCAGTGACTGTCAATTTCATGACAGCCAATACGACTCCGGGATTCTTCAGCGTCGGCCCGGCGATCAGTTACGTCTCACCGGACCAAAACGGTCTGCTGACGTTGACTCCCACTGGGATCGCGGGGAGTTCCGACATCACCTTGACGGTGACGGACTCTGCAATGCAAACAGTCACCACAACCTTCACCGTCAAAGTTGTGGGGCCGCCGACTCTCGCACCGATTTCTGGCACTTCGCCGATCGTTGAAGAGAGCGGATTGCAGACATTCAATCTGTCCGGTATCAGTTCCGGAAACATTCAACCGGCCCAAGTCACTGCCGTCGTCGTTTCAAACCCCGATCTTTTGGAAAATCTGACGCCGAACTATGTCGCATTCAGTTCCACCGGCACTGTGACCTTTAACCCGATTGCGAATAAGTCGGGAACGGCGACGATCAAAGTCACCGTCACCAACTCCGACAACGCCAGCGTTTCGCAGACCTTCCTGGTGACCGTCAATGCACTCAACGATCAACCGACACTGGATCAACCGACCTCGCCGTTGAACATGAGCGAGGATCAACCGAATGTCGGCGTCATCAACCTCACCGGGATCACGGCTGGTCCGCTGGAGTTTCAACATCTGCGAGTCATCGCGACCAGCAACAACACCGCGCTGGTCACGGCCTCGGTGGTCTACACGAACGCGAATCCGATCGGCTCCGTCAACGTCACTCCGAAGTTGAATGCCGTTGGTTCGACGACGATCGATATCCAAGTTCAGGACGCGGGTTTTGACGGTATGTTCGGGAACATGGACGACGCCTTCAGCGCGGTTCGCTCAGTCACGGTCTTCGTCGCCGCCAGTAACGATGACCCAACTCTGGCCAATATCGGGAATGTCACCGTTGCCGAGGATTCCGGAGAGAAACTGGTCACGCTGACGGGAATCAGCGCTGGGTTTGGTGAATCGCAGACGCTGACGTTCTCGGCCACACTGACGAGCGGCACTGCGGGCCTGCTGGTTGCCGATCCAACGTTCGTCTACACGCCGGGAACAGACATCGCGACGTTGAAATTCACCCCCGCACTCAATGCGACGGGAACGGCCACTTACACCGTCACTCTGAAAGATGACACGTCGATAGATACCTTCCAAAAGATGGTCACCAAGACCATCACGATCACCGTCACTCCGAAGAATGACGCACCGACCTTTGACACCGTCACGCAACCCAGCGCTACGGTCACGCTCGATGAAAACTCGCCGCTGAACACGGTCGTGATGCCGATCGAATTCGACGACATCGACACGCCGTTCAACTTGCTGACTTTCGCCTTCCTTGGCGGCAACAACGCAGGTGCGTTCAAGGTCCAATACAACAACGTCACGGGCGTGGCCAACTTGGTGGTCGCGAATGCGGACGCGCTGAACTTCGAACAGACTCCGACGTTCAACTTGGACGTGAGAATCTTTGACTCGAGTGCCGTCGCCCCCATCCAACAGTTCGCCACACGGACCTTCACGGTCAATCTCATCAATCTGGCGGAGATGCTGGTGGTTGGTCCCACGAACTGGAGTGGTAGCGATGGTTTGCTCGTGAAACTGGTCGGCACCAAGGTGCATGTGCTGAATGCCAGAACGCTGGCGGATGCCGTGCCGGCTCATGAACTGAGCATGATCTCGGACATCCTCGTTTACGGGCGGCAGAATGTCGCCGACGTGTTGACGGTCGATTACAGCGGCGGCGATCCGGTCCCGGCGGGCGGTTTGGATTTCAACGGCCAGAACGGGCTTGGTGACGTCATCAAATTGGCGAACGCTTCCCTCTTAACCACAACGGACCTCACGTTGACGGGTGCGAAGTCGGGAATGATCTCTGACTCCGGGATCAACACGCTCACGCTCACGGAAGTCGAAGCGATCACGTTCGACACCTCCGCGAATTCCGGCACGATCAACTTTCTGTTTAGTGACGCGGCCAACTTAGTGACGATCGCCGACGACGTGACGACCAACAATGGTTTGAGCGTCATGACGTCCACGTCCGCTCCAACGGTCACCTTCCCCGTCGCGGCAACCGTTGTCGTCGAACTCGGCGATGGGAATGACAGCCTGACGATCAATTCGATCGACACGCAGTCATCGACTCCGATCAGTGTCAACGGCGGCGACGGGAACGACACACTGAAAGCCCCGACGCTGGCGAAGACGGTCTGGTTCTCCGGCGGTTTGGGCAACGACGTTCTGGCGGGCGGAACGGCCGCCGACCAGTTGTATGGCAACGAAGGGAACGACTCGATTAGCGGCGGTCTGGGAGATGATGACCTCGACGGCGGCATCGACGATGGCATCGGCGCGACCGACGTCAACTGCCTCTATGAAACGGCCAATGTCGATTTCACGCTCACCAACACCAACCTCGTCGGTGTCGGAACCGACACGCTGGCAAACTTCCAAATCGCCAAACTGACGGGTGGTATCGGAAACAACATCTTCACGGTTAGCGATTGGACCGGCGGCGGAACGCTCACGGGTTCTACCGGCACCGACCGGATCGTCGCGACTCGCGACACGGATATGACGCTGTCGAGTTCCTCGCTGGTCAGCCCGGGATACGGCACGCTCACCTTGGCGACGATCGAAAACGCTCTGCTGACCGGCGGAGGTTCGGACAACAAGATTCGAGCGAACGCCTTCACACTCGGTTCCGTGACTCTGCTGGGGGGTGACGGCAACGACGTGCTGATCGGCGGATCGAAGGCCGATTCGCTGTTTGGCGGTAATGGCAACGATCTGCTGATCGGTGGTGCGGACAAAGACACGCTCAGTGGCGATGCCGATGATGACTTCCTCATCGGTGGCACCAGTTCGGTGAGCGGTAACGTCACCGCCTTGAATGCGATCATGGCCGAATGGATCAGCGGTAACGCCTACGCCACGCGAGTGGCCAACCTCACGAGCAGCACGAGTAACAGCGGAGCCAATGGAACGACCAAACTGACCGCCAGTAACGATAATGCCGCTGACAGGCTGACTGGAGGAAGCGAACTTGATTTGTTCTTCAGCTCCAGCCTCGATGTGCTGGTAGACTTCAACGCTGGGATTGGGGAGTTGAAGAAGACGATTTGAGGTGACGCTCGAATGCGACCCCCACCGAGCTAGCCTCGGTGGCTCGCGGGCCTTTGCACTACGCAGTCTGAGATTTCGAGTGAATTCGTAGTGCAAAAGCCTTGATCCACCGAGTCAAGCTCGGTGGGGTTATGGGAATGAACCGCGAAATAGCAATCAATCGACTTCGCGGGATTGACTGAAGTTGGGGCGAACGTCACTTTGACGCCCCTCGATTCCAAGTAGTAGCACACGCGGGCCAAACGAGGTTTTTGAGACTCACACCGGAGACGCGGATCGTTCCGGGCGATCTTGTTACGACAGATTCGTCCGTCGCACCGTGTCTGCTCAGCGGAACGCCAGAGCGTTCCGCAGCGAAGCCAGCGATCAAATGCATTGCGGACGGTGAAGGCTCGTGGAGATTGCTCCTGGGGTACGAAATCGCCAGTCGTGAAAAAGTGAAAAATTCCATTTGACGAAACAGAGAGTAGCCCTTTTGCGCCGCGAGCGTTCCGGGTCTGTTTCGTCAACGTCAAGCTTGTCAGTGGGTGCGGGCCAACGCCACCTCCGGACAAGGTTGGATTGTGTGCCGGTCATACAATCCAACCTCCGGGGTGTTTGAAAGTGCCTGATTCTGTGAACCACCCTGCGGCTAACCGATGACTCGACAGACCTGTTGTGTCGCGTTAAGCCCTGAGCCAACCTGACTGGGAGATGCTGGAATGATATTGACCTCTTGGATTCGTGCGTTGAGTCACAAGTTGCTCCGCCGTCGATCCCTGAACCGCGCTCGCCGCAGTGCGGGCCAACCGTGGTCGCCAACAACCAGTCAAGTCCGCATTGCTGAAGCGTTGGAAGAACGCGCGCTGTTGTCCGCGTTGGTGATTGATACGCCGACGGTCAACAGCACTGCGACCACCGCCGGCATCAACATCACCAACACCACCTTGGACGCCAACAACGACGGGATGTCTGACTACGACAACCTGGTCATCGAGTCGTCCGTCATCACGGGTGCCGGAATTGGCATCAAGATCAGCCTGAGCAACCTCAAAGGCTTGAAGCACATCACGATCGACAACGTGACGCTCACGGCCGGCGCGGCGTTTCAAGGCATCGACATTGACCTCAGTAATATGTCGATCGATTCGCTGGACGTGGATCAGGTGACGATCACCACAACCGGGGCTAATGGTCTCGACATCAATTTGCTCAATGTCAACACAGTGGCCGGTGCCAGCGTGACGGTGAAGGACTCGACCATTCGCTCGACCAATGCGACTGGCGCGCAACTAACGTTGGGCAGCACGAGTCTGACCGCGCCGACACACATCAGCACCTTGACCTTCGCGGACTCGACCATTGAAGGGATCGGCGTCACTTCGACGGCAACGGCGACTGGAACGCTTCAGACGATCATCGATCAGGCGAACGTTCACACGAATCGCGTGCAGGACGTCAGCGGCGTGGCCCGGAATGTTGCGTTCAATCTCACGCGGACGACCGTGGGTGATTTGCGTGTCGAAGACAACACGAAGCTGCGCGGCGTCAGCGTTTCCGCGGCCGATTCGCCACTGCGCG
>JANNDA010000880.1:0-2042 GCA_031387195.1 Planctomyces sp.
GCTCGCAGTTCGTAACGCTCGTGAATGTCGATGATGACCCCCACGCCACCGCGTTGCTCATCCAACGCGACTTCACGAACAGAGCCGATCGTGATGCCATTGATTCGCACTGGCGATCCGGCGTGAACTCCCGGAGCAGACTCAAAGTGAACGGCAATTTGATACTGCTTCTGCCACAGCGATTGCACCTCACCAAAATGAAAGACCATCGTCCCGATCAGCGCGAAGGCGATCAGCACAAAGATCCCGACTCGAAATTGAAGTTGGCGGTCTGTCATGGGAGGAGGCGGACCATCTGCGGTGGTGGTTGATGGATGATTGGAATGTCCAATGTCCAAGCTCGAATGACCAATGAATGCCCAAGGCTCAATGCCCCAAAACCAAATGTGATCCCGGACATTGGCGTTGAGAAAACTGATCAACCACTTTTAGGACTTTGGAGCTCAGTCATTGGTCATTCAATGGACATTGGGGTTTGAGATTTGGGATTTCAAATTTGAGATCTGTCAGGCGGCGGCGAGTTCGAGGAGTCGTTCTCGCGCTTGGCCGTGGACGAATTGGGAGACTCGGGGATCTGGCGAGTGAAACGCTTCTTCGGCGGTTCCTTCAAACACAATCTGCGGCTCGTCGGGCCGCAGCCGAGCGAGCGGGTAAAGCATCACCACACGATCGGCCACTTTGCGGACGGTCGACATTTCGTGGGTCACGACAATGCTGGTGACGGGCTGACGCTCGCGAGTTCGCAGGATCAACTCATTGATGATGTCAGTCATGATCGGATCGAGCCCGGTTGTTGGCTCGTCGTACAGGACAATCTCCGGGCTGAGCGCCAGCGCGCGAGCCAGCCCGACACGCTTCTTCATGCCACCGGAGAGCTCCGCTGGCTTCTTGTGGCAAGCCGAAGTCGGCAAGCCAACGTCGCGCAGGCGATCGTGGACAACTTGTGTGATTTGAAATTCGCTCATCGGCGTGTTCTGTCGCAGTCCAAACGCGATGTTCTCAAACACCGTCAGGCTGTCGAACAACGCTGCGCTCTGGAACAAGTATCCGAATCGCAGCCGGTCTTGATGGGCTTCGACTTCGCGTCGATCTTTCAGCGGACGTCCGAACCACGAGACTTCCCCATTCGAGGGCTCCATCATCCCCATGATCAGCTTGAGCATGACGCTCTTGCCGCATCCGGATTCGCCGATCAAGACGAGCGTTTCGCCGCGCTGAACGGTCAGCGAAATGTCTCGCAACACCGCGTTCGCCCCGAAGGCCCGCGACACCTGGCGCATCGCGATCACCGGCTCGCCAAGTAGGCCGCCGTGCATGGAATCAAATTGTGCGAAGAGGTCTTCTGGCATGAATCAAAACATCAAACGGTTAGTGGCTTTGTCCGAAACATGTGCGTTTTTTTGCGCGCATCTTGTTGGGGGAATTGAAAATTGAGGATTGGAAATTGGAAATTGGAAATTGGTCGGCACGAAACATCGGCAGCGAATGCCTGGTTTCCGGCAATCTTCAATCTCCAATTTCCAATCCTCAATTTCCAATTCTCGCCTCATCAGTCGTTGGGTTGCGGGCAAAGCCAGCGTTAGGGCTCACGCTCAAAACAAAGAAGCTGGGTCCGGCCACAGGATGTAGTAGAGGCTCGATTGAAACATTCCGAGGAAGAAATCGAGAACTAAGATCGCCACGAAGGACCGCACGAACGACTGGGTCGAAGCTCGTCCCACCCCTTCCGCTCCAGCACCGCAGTGAAAGCCTTGATGGCAGGAGACGATGGCGATCGCGGCTCCGAAGAAGAAACTTTTCATCAGACCGCAATTCACGTCATAGATCGCGATGAATTGCCGCGAGTGCAGCCACCAATAAAAACTGGAGATGCCCATCACCTGAGTGCCGATCAACCATCCGCCAAAAATGCCAATCGCATCGGCAATCGCGGTCAGCAACGGGATCAGTAAGAAGCAGGCGAGAAATCGCGGGACCACGAGGTATTGAATCGGGTTCGCACCGAGCGCACGCAGCGCGTCGATTTGTTCCGTGACGCGCAT
>JANNDA010001364.1:0-2695 GCA_031387195.1 Planctomyces sp.
CCGAAGCGTCAGCGAGGGCGGGCGCTCCAGAAGACTCTGTATTCACCGATTTGTGGAGCGCCCGCCCTCGCTAACGCTGCGGGTTAACTGAAGACGTTCTCCCCGTTCCCAAACTCACGCCGTTCCGTCAGCGATATCACGAACAGGAACCGCGACTGATTCGGTGACAGCGTCACTGGAACCGGGTTGAGCCGAAGTGCCGGGAACCAACTGCGGCCCGGTTTTGTGCGAGTCCAGAATTCGCTTCAAGTGCTCCGCGTCCATGACCTCAATCTCGAGCAACTCTTTCGTCATGTGCTCCAGCACTTCCTGACGTTCTTTGAGAATGTCTAGAGCGGACGTCGCGGCCTCATCAATGATGCGGCGGACCTCCAGGTCGATTTCGCGGATCGTGTCTTCGCTGTGAATCGGCTCGGCGGAAGAGTTTGATCCCAAGAACGGCGAGCGTCGTGTCTCGCTGTAATGCACGCGGCCCAATTTGGCACTCATGCCAAACTCAGTCACCATGCGGCGGGCGATATCAGTGGCCCGCTGCAAGTCGTTTTGAGCACCGGTCGAAGTTTCTTTGAAGATGATCTGCTCGGCGGCGATCCCACCCAGCAAGACACAGATGCGGTTGTGCAACTCCGATTGCGTCAACAGTTGCCGGTCCCCTTCCGGTAGCTGCATGGTGTAACCGAGTGCTCCCAAGCCGCGCGGAATGATCGAGATTTTGTGGACCGGGTCGGTGTGCGGCAGACTGCAAGCCACGAGCGCGTGACCACATTCGTGGTACGCGACGCGGATCTTTTCATCTTCAGGAATGATCCGTGTCTGTTTTTCGAGGCCAGCGACTACGCGGTCGATTCCTTCCTCGAACTCTTTCATCGTGACGAACTTCTTGTCTGCACGAGCCGCCAGCAACGCCGCTTCGTTGACGAGATTCGCCAGATCGGCACCGACAAATCCGGGAGTCAGCCGCGCGAGACGCCCGATATCGACGCTGTCGTTAATTTTGACCTTCGTCACATGCACTTTCAGAATCGCTTCACGGCCACGGATGTCGGGCCGATCGACGAGCACATGCCGATCGAATCGACCGGGACGCAGTAGCGCCGGGTCCAACGTTTCTGGTCGATTGGTAGCGGCCATGACAATCACGCTTTGTTCCGAACTGAATCCGTCCATTTCCACCAGCAGCGCATTCAGCGTTTGATCGCGCTCATCGTGACCGCCGGGCATCCCGCTGCCGCGCACTTTGCCGAGCGCATCGAGTTCGTCGATGAAGATAATGGCGGGTGAACGTGAGCCCGCTTGTTGGAACATATCGCGGACGCGGGCCGCTCCCACGCCGACGTACATCTCGACGAAGTCAGAACCGGACAGGCTGTAGAACGGAACTCCCGCCTCACCGGCGACTGCCTTCGCCAACAACGTCTTGCCGGTTCCGGGCGGCCCGACCAAGAGCACTCCGCGCGGAATGCGACCGCCAAGCGCCTGATACTTTTGCGGAGTCCGCAGGAACTCGACCACTTCTTTCAGTTCCTCGACCGCCTCGTCGATGCCCGCGACATCCACAAAGGTTGCTCGGACATCTTCCTGCGCAAACAGCTTGCCGCGACTCCGGCTGAACGACATTGCCGCACCCGGACCACCGATGCGTCGCAGCACCATCAAGAGCATCAGCAGCATGATCATCAAAAACGAGACGTAGATGACCGCTTCCATCCAGTTCGAGAGCGGCCCCGCATTGCCGTAGGGAATCTTCTTCGTCTTCAACAGCTCGATGAGACGGTCCTCGTCACCTTTGAAGAGCGTCGCAATGGCGACTCGATAGTATTTTGTCTCTGCGGGAATCTGTCCCGTTTCCGTCGTCTTGTGATCCTTAAACGTGACGTAGTTGCGATCGATCCGCAGGTCGTAGGTGTTGCCGCTGTGGTACTTGTCAGACTGCAACGCGTCCGCAAACTCACTGAAGATGACCTCATTCCATTTCGGCTCTTTGAAGCTTTGCCAAGAGAGCAGCAAAATCGCCACGCAGGCCATCATCCCGTACCAAAACATGTTTCCCGAGGCGGGTGTTTTGTCGGGGCGTTTCGGCGGAATTGGTGTCGGCTTGGAGCGATCGGGAGGTGGTGTCTGATCAGAATTCGGCATGGTCGGTGGACTTGCAAAGGCCGTGATGGCGCAGGAGGAACTTCGTAAAGGAACGGTCGGAATGTAGGGGCGTCCGCGCAAACCGGTCAATCGGGATCACGTAACCCGCAGCGCGAGCGTCTCACAGCCTAACAAACACGTCACCCGCCTCGACCTTCACTTCAAACACCGTTTGACAGATCCGAGCATTCAGACAATGCGTCCCGGCAGCGACATCAAACTGCCAGCCATGCCAGGGGCAGGTCACAACGCTACCAACGAGCAGGCCCTTGCCCAACGGCCCGCCTTGATGCGCACAGATCCCGTCAATCGCGCGAAACTCTCCCTCAACATTGAAGAGGGCAACGAGCCGACCGCTGACAGCAATCTCTTTGCCGGACCCCACGGGGACGTCTGCAACGGATGCCACTCTTTGCCAATCGGACATTCAGAAAATCCTCAATATAACCCGAAGCGTGAGTTTTGAAGTTGCGCTATTTTCTGAGAGTATCAGACGGCACTGCGGTATTCCTTGGGTAAAGCGGCGTTGAGCAGACGTTTGAGTTTTTCGATGCCACCG
>JANNDA010000005.1:0-2232 GCA_031387195.1 Planctomyces sp.
AAAGTCTTCGTCCACACGATTCGTCATCTGGCTCAAGATGCGATCACGGAAGACGACTTTTGATTCGTGAGCCACGCTGCAAGCGGCTCATCCCAGCTCCCACTCGATGCGTGCCACATCCTCCGAATCAAACGCTCGGTCGCCTTTGACCACAGGCAGACCGGTGATTGAATCCATCGTGAAGTGCGTGCCGCCATCGGGGATCGTCGATGGCGAAAACCTGGGGCTAGCCAGCGCTTCTCGCAGCAACTCATTGATCACGGTGTTGACCGGACATTGTTCGTGACGAGCACGCATTTCAGCGGCGACAAAGACGTTAACTTCTAATTCAATTGTCGTGGACATGACTTCTCGATATTTCCAGAAACACGAACGCTCAGGGGTCTTGTTGAACCAAAAACTCTTCTATAAGTCGCAGTCATCTACTGATGAAACCCACCCTATCAAGTCAACCGGGTCCGGGAATGTGTGAGGGATCAACTCGATGGCAAAGGGCCAAGCAGGAATCGTTCTTTCACTGAGTTTCAAAAAGCTGTTGTTATCGAGATCGTCAAATAGTGTAGCCTGCTGTGGTTGGGCACCTTTTCTAGGGGCCAAAATGACGTCCATAAGTCCGTTATCGACACAGTATTGGATAGCGAGTTTGAGATAACATCGGAGGAGCCCCAATGGTGGAAATTCGCCCCTCTTAGCCATCCATTCCAGCAGATCGAACGCTTTCTTGGAACTGTTGCAAGAGCGGCACGCCACAACCAGATTGTCTGCGGAATGCTTTCCACCCCTAAATTGTGGGATCAGATGATCCAGCGTCAGATCCGACTGGCTACCGCAGTAGCAGCAAGCGTCCGAAGTGTGCATTTTCAGCTTCTCGTCATTTAGGAAAGATCCGAGCTGGAGCGTGCCGCGCAACAAGCCGTGATAGATCTTATTCCGAACAATGTAATCGACCTGCTGGTATGTGGGTTCGTCGTGACGGTCCCCCGTGCAGGCCATCGCGAGGTTGGCATACGACCAAAATAACGATTCCCTGACAGTCCTCGGATTAACGGTTGCCATGACTGCCTCATGCCGTGAAAAAGAGCCGAACAGTTACATGAACCGCACACGGCCTTTTATGACTCACCCAAGCCGCACACTTGGGAAGTAGACATCAAACTACTTTGCCAAAAAGAAATTGCTAACTCGTTTTCGGACGATCTTATACGTTTCATCTCCGAGATAGGCTCGGCGCGAGCCAACTCCAATTTCGTATCCCGCTTGTGACATACTTGCGATTGGATGCGACTTTTCTGTTCAAGCCAACAGTCGGCGCAGCGTTTCGAGGTTGGCCGCTGAGTCGAAGATGGCTCGAATCGGGATGCGGAAGCCGGGGACGACGCGGCTTTCGATGTCTCCGGAACCGGACTTTAGCAGCAGGCGAAAGGCACTGTCTTCGAGCACGTATTGTTCGACGGACTCAGCCTCCGCATCCACGATCCAATACTCGCGGACGCCGTGGGCCTCGTAGTCCTCAAACTTCACGCCGCGATCACGCGCTTCAGTTGTGGGCGACAAAACTTCCACGACGAAATCAGGAACTGGAAACTTCATCGTGTCGGGAGTAAATGCCGCCGCCTTCTCGTGACTGAAGAACACGACGTCCGGTTCGTAATCGTTGCGAGGGAACACGCACAAACATTTTTCGTCACGGACCACGCCGAGGTTGTGGTGATTGACGAAATACTTCAACAAGGCTGCCAATTCCAATTTGGCACACAGATGCCGATTGCGGGCGGGCGAATGCACAATGACTTCTCCCTGAATGAATTCGACTTTCTGATCATCCGACATCTCCTCGTAAAAACGCTCGCGTCGTTCGGTCTCGTCGCGCAGACGATTGACGAGCGTGGCCGTGATGTCGGGCAGTCGCGGAGATTTCAGGATCGGCGAGAGGTCAAGTGTGGCAGTCATGGTGCTGAGATTATGCCAGACGACTTGCGGCAAACAAGCACTGTTTCGCTAACGCGTCCCAATCGTCCGAGTTCGCTGAAGGGGTCGGAAGCCTTCGCGAGTCCAACTTTGAAGTGAGTTCGACTGGTCGAGTACCGTCGTCGGTCTCGCTATTCAAAAAACTCGCGCACTCGAACTGAGAATCCGGGCAGCACGCTCGGCAGTTTGAAGAGATCGTCGCCGGAGAGTCGTCGTGGCGCGGCATCGGGCGTGTAGACCAGCACGAATTCGTCTTTGGGTTCG
>JANNDA010000038.1:0-1657 GCA_031387195.1 Planctomyces sp.
GCCGGATCAAATTCTTCACTGGCACAGCAGTTTTCCACCGCGTTGGCCTCTGCCGATGCCACACGTCCCGGTCAACAACTCGGCGGACTCGCTCGCGTTCAAGGGGACCGGATGGCGATGCAAGCGGCTGACGAATCGGGGGATATGTCGTCGATGGCAAGCAACGTGAAACTGCTGGCTCCTGAGGTGGCGGCGATCCAGTTTGAGTTCTTCGACGGCGTGAGTTGGACCAGCACCTGGGACAGTGCGGCTACGACCAGTCTGCCCAACGCGGTGCGAGTGACCATCGACTTCCATCCGCCGGACACTTCTCGAACCGGTTGGTTCTCGCGGCCCGCGAGCCAATCCACCAACCGCTTCCAGCAAGTCATCGCCCTGCCTCTCGCCGAACCGTATGTCGAAGAAGCGGCGTAGTTGTTGAACCGTGTTCTGTCGAGGAATCGGTCGCTAACATCCCGCCTCTTTCTGAATCCGGCCCGACCGGACGACGTGTTGATTTGACCCACGAGATGATCCTTGATGACCGATCCCGCCCAAAATCCACCAGATCATTCTGACCCCACGCCTAAGTCTCGACCGCCTCAGCGTGACGGTGATGATCTGCCGCGTCCCTCTCCGTGGGGTCCGATCCTGTTGATCGGTGTGGTGCTGACGCTGCTGCTGATCTTCTCGTGGCGACCGTTTAGTAGCTCCGGCCCAGAGGTGGACTACAACTTCTTCTGGAAACAGCTTGATGCCGACAACATCGCTGAATTGACCTTTTCGGGACCGCTGGTCAACGGCAAGTGGAAGAAGATCCCCGAGGTTCCCGCCAGTCAAAAGCCGTTGGTGGAGACCTTCAGTCTGCGATTGCCGGACCCAGCTCGCGACGACCAAAAATTGGCGGACATGCTGCGGGAACGCGACCTCAAAGTGAAAGCAGAAGACAACACCACTGCCATGTTCGGTCAGATGATGACCGGGACGCTGCTGCTGCTGGGCATGTTGGCGATCTTCTTTTTTATCATGCGGCGCTCGATCGACCCGGCGGGGACGGCCTTCATCGGCAGCTTTGGTAAAGCGGGAGCCAAGCGATTCAAGCAAACTGAAAAACAGACGACCTTCGCCGATGTCGCCGCGATGGAACAAGCGAAGCTCGAACTGACGGAGATCGTCGATTTCCTGAAGAGCCCGGAGAGGTTCCACAAGCTCGGAGCACAGATTCCGAAGGGCGTGCTGTTGATGGGCTCGCCGGGAACAGGCAAGACGCTGCTCGCTCGTGCGACGGCGGGCGAGGCGGGCGTGCCGTTCTTCTCCATGAACGGCTCGGAGTTCATTCAAATGTTCGTCGGCGTCGGTGCCAGCCGCGTCCGCGACTTGTTCCAGCAAGCCAAAGAAAACGCTCCGTGCATCATCTTTATTGACGAGATCGACGCCGTCGGGCGAGTTCGCGGCGCGGGACTCGGTGGCGGTCACGACGAACGCGAACAAACGCTGAATCAAATCCTCAGCGAAATGGATGGCTTCCAAGCGACGGAAAGCGTGATTGTGCTCGCGGCCACGAATCGTCCGGACGTGCTCGACCCGGCGGGGACGGCCTTCATCGGCAGCTTTGGTAAAGCGGGAGCCAAGCGATTCAAGCAAACTGAAAAACAGACGACCTTCGCCGATGTCGCCG
>JANNDA010000073.1:0-5214 GCA_031387195.1 Planctomyces sp.
CGGCGACACCTTGGGATTGTTCCGAGCCATCTTCGACATCCTTGTCTGGAGGACCACATGACAATTTCCACCAACAACCCATAACACACAACCAACCCGCGCGCGAACACTGTTCCGCACTCCTACGTTTCCCGGCTGAAAACCTCGTCTTGGCCGACTTGGACGACGCGACTACATTCCGCCCCCTGTCTAACAGCCCGTCGCCTCGGCATGAAGCCCCGTTTCAATTCGCCAGCCTCAGATTCGAGCAGGACGTTTGGATGCGTCGAAGTTTTTCACTTGTTCTGCTCTTCGCGATCGCGGTGACCTCCGCGTTACCCGGCTGCGTCCATCGGCGAATGACAGTGACTTCCAACCCGCCGGGAGCACGTGTGTTGCTCGATGGCGACGAAGTGGGTGAGACCCCGACCTCCGTCGATTTCACGCATTACGGCACTCGCGAAGTCGTGCTGCAAAAAGATGGCTATGACACGCTCAAGACGATGCAGACCGTCTCTGCTCCGTGGTATCAGATCCTGCCGTTTGAATTTTTCGCCGACAATCTACTGCCGTTTCAAATGACCAACCGGCACGAATTCACGTATCAGTTGCAACCCAGTTCGACGATCGTGCCCACTCAAGAGTTGCTCGGTCGAGCGAATGCTTTGCGGTCGGAAGCTCACGCCGGCCCGTGATCGCGTCGCGGTCTTGAATCATCATTGATCGTCTCGCCTTCCGGCGGGCCTTTGTGCTTGTAGGCCCTCTCCAGGTGATCGACGCCGAGCGCCGTTTGTCGAGTCGCCTTACACGTATCGCGCACCGACAGCCGCTCGCGATCCTTGATCAATCGCGATCAGTCACACCCGGTGCGGTTGCGAAAAATCAGAATTAACCGATGAGAGAAGTTGGTCGATCGTCTATCCTGCTCCACTCAATCAACATCGTCGGAGGTTTGAAATGCTCAACCTGATTCAGACGCGAAGCGGTCAGCCGCCGTCATCAACGGACCTTTCGCGGCGTCATCTGTTGCAAGTCGGTGGTTTGGGATTGATGGGTTTGTCGCTGCCGAAATTGCTCGCGGCACGCGAGGGGGCGGGGCGAAGTTCACTCACGCCGAGGGCCGATCACTGCATCATCTTGTTTCTGGATGGTGGGCCGAGTCACCTCGATATGTGGGACATGAAGCCTGATGCGGCGGACGGAATTCGCGGTGAATTTCAACCGATCGCGACGTCGCTGCCGGGATATCAAGTGAGCGATCAGATGCCGAAGCTCTCACGGCACATGCACCAAGCGACCGTCGTCAGGTCGATGCATCATGGGGTGAATAACGCTCATGCCGCCGCAGTGTATGCCGCGATGACCGGGCATGACCGAGGCGAGATTGGCGGTGGCACTAAGCCGACCGATTACCCGTCACCAGGGTGTGTGCTGTCGATGGTCCGTCCGCCGGAACGAGCCATCGTGTCGCAAGTCCATCTCCCTTACATCACTGCCGAGGGAGCCGGTGGTCCGCCACAACCTGGCTTCTTCGCAGGGATTCTGGGGCGAGCGAAGGATCCGTTGTTTGTATTGCGAGATCCGAACTCGCCGGATTTCGCGATCCCCGAATTAACCCTGTTGGCTGATGTTTCCACCGAGCGACTGGCGATGCGGCGAGCTTTGTTTCAGGAGGTTGATCGGCAACTTGCTCAGCAAGTGGGGCCGAACATTGCCGATGGGATGACCGGCTTCCAACAGCGAGCACTGCAACTGCTGACCTCGGAAAACACACAGCGAGCGTTTCGTTTGTCTGATGAACCAGATTCCGTTCGCGACTCATACGGGCGAAACATTTACGGCCAAAGCACGCTGTTGGCTCGACGCCTGATTGAAGCCGGCACGCGCATGGTCACTTTGTCCTGGGCACCCGATGCCAACGCGACGTGGGACACGCACGGTAGCAATTTCAAGAAGCTCAAAGGAACGCTGCTGCCGCAACTCGATGCCGCGTGCTCGAGTTTGTTGGCCGATCTAGAAACTCGTGGATTGCTCGACCGCACGATCGTCGCGGTTTTCGGCGACTTCGGACGGACTCCGAAGATCAACGGCGGGGATGCGGGCCGAGATCATTGGAATTACTGCTACAGTCTGATGCTGCTCGGCGGCGGGTTCGCCAAGGGGAAGATTTACGGCAGCAGCGACAAGATCGGTGCGTTCCCCGCCTCCGATCCTCTGATCCCCGGCGACATCATTTCCACGATCTACCACTGTCTCGGCCTACGGCACGACATGGAAATCCACGACCCGTCGAATCGCCCGTATCGCTTGGTTCCCACCGGCGACGTCGTCGAAGCTCTGCTGGCATAATTGGCATCACGAATGAGCCACTTGCCGACCTCTTTCCTCATAGACAATGACGGATTTCATCGAACCGATGTCGCACGAACTTGACTACCAACGCCGCGTCACCGAAATCGGACCAACGCGGTTTCTTCCGGGAACAGCGATCGAAATCATCCGCGAAGTGTCGCTCTCCGAACCGCCACGTCACGCGGTCTTTGATTTCGATGGAACCCTGAGCCTCATTCGCGAAGGTTGGCCGGAGGTCATGGTCCCCCTGATGGTTGAGGTCTTGCGAGCGACCGGCACGTCGGAGAGCGATGCCGAACTGTCGAAGTTGAGCCTCGATTTCATCATGCAATTGAACGGTAAGCAGACGATCTACCAGATGATCCGCTTGGCCGAAGAAGTGCGTCTGCGAGGTGGAACGCCCGCCGAGCCGACCGTCTACAAGCAGGAGTATCACAACCGGCTGTTAGTACGGATCAATCATCGCCGTGACGGACTTCGATCCGGGACGATTTCCCGCGATGAGTATTTAGTTCCCGGATCAGTGGATCTGTTGCAGGAACTGCAAACTCGCGGCGTGGCAATGTATCTCGCCAGCGGCACCGACGAAGTCTATGTCCGCGAGGAAGTCGAATTGCTCGGCTTGACCTCGTTCTTCGGCCAGCACATTTACGGGGCCCGCGATGACTACCAGAACTTCTCAAAGCAGATGGTCATCGAACGCATCCTGCGAGAAAACAACGCGGCGGGTTCGCGGCTGATCGGCTTCGGCGACGGTTACGTGGAGATCGACAACATCAAGACCGCTGGCGGCACCGCAATCGCCGTTGCCAGCGATGAGAAGAGTAGGAGCGGTCGGCCCGATCCCTGGAAACGCGACCGTCTGATCGGAGTCGGAGCCGATATCGTCGTGCCGGACTATCGGGACTCGCGGATGCTGCTCGATTACTTGTGGCCAAGCCCGAAATGAGGGACAGAAAAATTGGTCATTGGTTATCGGTCGTTGATCATTGGTCATTTCCTTGAAAAATGATCAATGACCGATGATCAATTCGCCTTGTCTTCACGCTGGCTCGAAGCGTCCGTCCGGGAAGCGGCGCATCCCGATCTCGGCATAGGTCGGCGGAACGGAGAAGACTTGCAGCCGCACCGTTTGGTCACCGACAAGGCCGGCGATCGTGATGAAGGAGCGAGCCCAGGACGATCGCGTGTCGCGGGGTGACGGGAACGCGCTCCAGACAAGCTCGGTCACTTTGCTGTAGTGGGCCATGAGTTGTTGAATGTCGAGTTCGAAGTTGATGTGGCGAGTTTCGCCATCACGTCGGCCGCCAACAATTTCGTAAGAGCCCAAATAGAGGCCGACGACCCAGGCACCTTCCGTAAGGTTGCAGTCAAAGCCCACACGAGCGACTCCGATGAGCGGGTCGAAGAGGTCGGCGATGCAATCAATGAATTGCGTGAGCCATTCCGGGCGGGACTCCTTTTTGGGACGATCCTGCTCTTCGGTGTCCAGGTTTTGCAGGAAGTGCTCGATGGGAAGGTGGTGTTGGCTCACAATCTGGCTCCGAGTTGCGACATCATTCGGCCAAGGTCACGGGAGATATCGGGGCGTGGACCCCTTGGCCTTCCCACGAAGTGTGCCTCATGAAATTCTTCGTGCGGCGTTTTGATGCACGAGTCGCAAGATACCGGCATTCCGGTGTCTCGCGGCAACAGCCATGACGGTCAGTCTAGTCGAGGCCGTTGTTCGGGATTGGCAAGGTGTGCGGAGGGAACCGCGACGGTAAAAAACGATCAAGACGACCGCGATGAGAGAGCGCCGTTCCCAAGCGTCACAGTCCGATCATTCACCGTCAAATCGCCAATGGAACCGGTTGCGCCGATCAGCAGAGATCTCGCAGACGCACCGCGAAATCAACGAGGACTACTGGTTGTTGTCGTCCAGTAAGTCGTCGTCGGTAATCATTCGGTGGCCACGCTCAGCCAACACCTTCAAGGCCATGTCGAGATCATCGACGGAGAGGGCAATCGCTCCCTGACCATGCCCTCGGTAGAGCAGCGGGTACGTGTAGTGGATGTTGACTTCCGCTTGGAGCAGTGACGAGCAAAGCGTTACAAACGGCTGATCTCCCGCAGGCAATTCGACCCCAATCACATCGCTCTCAAAGAATGCGAATCCAGACAAGTTGAGTATTTCTCGACCCCGGTCAAACGAACTGAGCACGATTCGAGCAAAGGCCGAATCATGCGAATCGACGATGCACAGTGCGATAATTCGCAAATCATGTTGCTCAAAATGGCGCAACAAATCGCGCAAGCGACCAATTCGATTTTCCAGGAAGACACAGAACTGCCGCAGGCAGGGCCAGTCTTGATCGCGAGCTGTCACGTCTGCGATCCCTAAACCGTCAAACTGCATGGCCATGAAGTAACTCCCGCATCCATGACTGAGAGACTTTGCCGCGTTTGAAAGGAAGGTGGTGGCGGCATCAACGAGTTGTTCTGCCCGCGTCTGATGTGATATCACCCTGCGCGAAAGCGGCGGAGTTGTATCCCGCCTCTGCAAAAAGCGTCAACCAGTGAGGTCACAATGATTCGCACCTGCCTATTCGACATGGGCAACGTTCTGGTGTTCTTCTCTCACGACCGCATGTGCCAACAACTCGGCCAAATGTGCGGTCGCACGGGCGACGAAATGAGACTCCTGCTGATCGACTCAGGAGTGCAATGGGACTACGAACGGGGACGACTTAATCCCACACAGTTTCAAGACTGGTTCCAAACCGCGACTGGCTGCCAAGTGCCACTTTCCGATCTGAATCGTGCTGGAGCCGACATCTTTTGGCTCAATGAGCCGATCATTCCCGTGCTGGACCAGTTGAAGGAATTGGGGATTCGTTTGGT
>JANNDA010000895.1:0-1548 GCA_031387195.1 Planctomyces sp.
CTGGTTAGCGCGGCATCAACGGAGGAAAAGATCGCCCTGCATCAAGTTGATCGCAAATCCAAGAGCCGCATCCGTTATCAGAAGGTCGCGACCGACACCGGCAAGGTGGTGGCCCAGGAAGACATCGTGCAGGGGTACGAGGTCGAGCCCGGCCAGTACGTTCTGCTCGACGACGATGCACTGGACGCGTTGAAACTCGACACCCGGCACACGCTGGAATTGACGCAGTTTGTCGATGCGTGCTCGATTGATCCGCTGTACTTCGACCGACCCTACTATGTTCTGCCCGATGGCGATGTGGCCGAGGAAGGCTATCGCGTCATCCGCGATGCGTTGCGAGCAGCCAAGAAATATGCCGTCGGCCAGCTGACCATGCGCGGCCGTGAAAATCTCGTTGCGCTCAAGCCGTGCGGTCAGGGTTTGCTTCTCGAAACCCTCCGGTATGAGAACGAGATCAAGGATGCCGACGAGGTGTTCGCCGGTATCACCTCGACAAAATTGCGTCCCGAGCTGCTGGACATGGCGAAGGAATTGATTACGGCCCGCAGTAGCGAATTCGAGCCGGAAGCGTTTCACAACCACTATGCCAAAGCGCTCCGCGACCTCGTGCAATCGAAGTTGAAGGGCGGCGAAACGGTTGCCGTCGGCGGTGGCGACGATGCGCCGTCAGGCGGCACCATCATCGACTTCATGGACGCTCTGCGACGCTCGACTGGGCGCGCGAATTCCGCGACGGGCAAAAAACCTGCGCCAGCGCGCCAGTCAGGCAAGCCCGCTAAGGTCGTCTCCGTTGCCGCCGCCGATCCTGTGAAACGAGAGAAGCCGCGCCCTGCCCCCAAAAAGCGCGCTGTGAAGGGCTGATCGAGATGGCGCGATCGCTCCAGGTCTACCGGTCCAAACGGGATTTGGTCACATCCCCGGAGCCGGACGCGACAGTACGCCGCTCGCGCGACCGGCCATTGTCGCCACAATCGTCGCTTCGGTTTGTTGTCCAGAGGCATCGGGCGCGCCGCGAGCATTTCGATTTGCGTCTCGAACTCGACGGCGTGATGCTGAGTTGGGCCATCACACGGGGACCGAGCGCCAATCCGAAAACCAGGCGATTGGCCGTGCGCACCGAAGATCACCCCATCGCCTACGCTGATTTTGAAGGCACCATCCCCGAAAAAGCTTACGGCGCGGGGCCGGTGATGATCTGGGACCGTGGCACGTGGGCCATTGTCGGCGCCGAACCGGCGGCAGCACTCACGAAGGGCCATCTCAAATTCGTGCTCACCGGCGAACGGATGCGCGGCCGTTGGGCCTTGGTACGGCTGAAGGACAGCGGGGCGAAAGAGAACTGGCTGCTGATCAAGGACCGCGATGCGTTCGCGGAGCAAGATGAGTCTCTGGCATCACGTTTTGAAACCAGTGTGGTTTCCGGGCTAGCGTTTGCCGAAATTCTCGATCGCAAGCCCGTGACGCTTCGCAAGGCCTCGGCACCGCCGAAATTCATCGCCCCCATGTTGTGCGAAGCCGCCAGTAAACCGCCCGAGGGTGACGACTGGC
>JANNDA010000123.1:0-1791 GCA_031387195.1 Planctomyces sp.
GGCGCAGCACGCTACTCAGGCCACGAAGAGGCCGCCAGCAGGGGATCGTCAAATTTCACCGCTGAACGCGATGAACCGTCGCAGGCAAGGATCGCTTCTCTGAGCGAGTTCAATTGCTGCCGAAAGACTCGGTGCGATTGGCACGACCGTCACGAAGCAATTCGCCGCTTGCGTTCGATCATTCGTAGACTTCTCGACGATGTGCGATCGAAAGAACCAAGACGCGACTCGATTGCTCGTCGATCCGATAAACGACTCGCCAGTCGCCCACTCGGTAACGCAACAAACCAGCGAGGTCGCCCGACAGTCGCTTGATGTTGTTGTGTCGTCGCGGCTCTTGTTCCAACTGTATGAAGCAGCGAGCGAGTTTCCGTGCCAACGGTCGATCCGCCGCCGCGTAGAACTCCTCCGCTTCGGGTGACAGGATGACTTCAAACATCCGAACGGACCTTCCGCCAACTCACTCCCTTGCCGGCAGCGATCCCCTTTTCGGCAGCTTTCACCCGCTGAACCAGCGGTGGACGACTCAGAAAATCGACATAATCAGCCAGCGATGCCAACCGTTCGGGCGGCAGGCGATCCACGACTTTTTTGATCTCGCGGCGAAGTTCAACTGTGCTCATGACGACATCCTCGTAAAACTCAAAACTCAACTTGCGGCGATCGTAACCGACCAGTCCTGGGCATCTCCAGATGCTTGTGTTCTCACCGACCCATCAGAACGCTGGGGTCAGGCACCGGACGTTTGAGAACACTTCACGACCGGCCACGAAGGTTTGCCTCACGTTGATGTCCGCGACTTCCTCAACAGGGCAGGTCAGATAGTCGCGGTCGAGCACGATGAAGTCTGCGAGCTTGCCGGGTTCGAGCGAGCCTTTGTCTTTCTCGGCGAACATCACGAAGGCGTTGTTGGTCGTGTAGAGCCGCAAGGCTTGTTCGCGCGAAATGCACTGCTCCGGGTGCAAGGGCTGATCGGCCCAGCGGGGTTGTCGAGTGAGCGTGATCCACAGGCCGAGAAATGGGTTGTATGGGTTGATCGAACGGATGCTGCCGAACTTTTGCATGTGGTCCGAGCCGCCACCGACGATGACTCCTTGCTCGAACAACGTGCGGTACGGTTGAAAGTATTCGGTGCGCTGCTCGCCGAATTGCTTGAGCAACGTGGCTCCGTCCAACCGCAGCCAAGCGGGCTGCAAGTCGGCGACGATGCCGACCGCTTTCATGCGTTCGATCGCCTCGCGGCTCATGAAATTGCAGTGCGTGATGCAAGGACGATGATCGCGCAGTGGCAGTTCGCGATTGATCGATTCGTAAGCTTCGACGAGTGAATGGACCGCGCCGTCACCGACAGTGTGCGCGGTGAATTGCAGACCGTTGTCGAACGACAACCGCGCGATCGACTTCAGCTTCTCCGCCGGGATGTACAACAAGCCGCGATAGGCTGGATCGGTGATTCCGTAAATCGTGCTCACGCCCCACGGCTCGCGCATGTAGGCACTGCCGGTCAACATGCCGCCGTCGAGAAAACATTTCACGCCACGCAGCCAGAGCCAATCGTTCTTCGCGTGCAGCGGATGCTCGGCCGCTTTCTTCAAACGTTCTTCAATTTTCTCCAACGAATCTTGAGCGTTGATCGCGTACGAAAAGAAGACTCGGCAAGTCAGATTTTTGTCCGCGTGCAGCTTCTCAAACAACTTGATCGCTTCGTCCCCCGCGTTGCGATCGGAGATGCTCGTCAGTCCGACCGCGTTGTAAGCAGTCATCATCTGTTTGAGTCGATCAAGTCGCTCC
>JANNDA010000126.1:0-1941 GCA_031387195.1 Planctomyces sp.
GCGGTCTCCGCATTAGCCAAGTCCGCACGACAACATCTGCGACAACAGACGGAGTGGTCACTCAACGACGATGGCCTCGTGGAGCGTTGGAACTGGGACGAAGAAACGGCAACCGTTGTCATGACGGCCGTCTCGGTGGAAACCGCGTCGATCGATACCGGCACACGGCAAGCTCGTGAAGCGTTTCAGCTCGCACCCCAGCGAGCGGATTTGTCGGCGTTGTATTGGACCGCGCTGATGGCGACAGGATTGCATGAAGCGGGCCGTGGTGGGGAACTGCGAACCGGTCCTGGTTCAACATTCCATCTGGGATTGAAGCTGGGGCCGGAAATCATGCAACTCGCGCTGACGGAAGCGATGAGTGCGGAACAGTCCGTCGTCGCCGCGACGGCGTTGCAGGTATTGGCTCAAACGGGATCAGTCCATTTGCTGAAATCGGTAGAAGGCCGACCGGCTCCGGTCGTTGCCGCGCTCAATCATCCGGACCCTCGCGTTCAATTTGCCGCCGCATCCACAGTCCTCATTTGGGATCCGCAGTCGTCCTTTCGCGGTGCGTCACGAGTCGTGGAAGTTCTCACCCGCAGTCTGCTCGACACGGGCAAAGCTCGCGGCATCGCCATCGACGCGAACGAACAACGAGCGACCTCAATGTCCTCCGCACTTCAGGATATGGGCTTCGAGGCCGACATGGCCCAAACCGGTCAGGAAGGCTTCAAGCTGGCGATCGAACGAGGTGATGTCGCGCTCTTCTTGATCGAAGCGAACGTCGCACGCTGGGATCTGTCGCAATCGCTCGCGAACCTCCGAGCCGACGCTCGCACGGCCTACATCCCGATCATGATTTACGGTGACGACAGCCTGCGAGCACGAGTCGAGCGGGCTGCCGCCGCATACTCTCGCGTGCAGTTTGTGACGCAAGTCAGTTCGGGCGAAGACATGAAGAAACAGATCGCCCCGTTCTTGAAACGCTGGCAGGCCGAGTCGATAACTCAGCCACAACGTGCCGCCATGCGCAAGTCGGCGATGTTCTGGCTGACTCAATTGGCTGATCGCCGACAAGGCACGATCTTCGATCTGTCATCTGCCGAGAACGCCCTCTTCAATGCCGCGAACGATGAAGAACTGGCCGAGTCGGCTGTCTTTTCCCTCGGGGCAATTGCAACTCCATCGGCTCAAACGAAGCTGTTTGAGATTGCGGTTGCCGCCTCACGCTCTGTTGCCGTTCGCGAACGAGCACTCGCGCAATTGACTGCTCATCTGCAACATCACGGCGTGTTGTTGACCGAAGTTCAAATCGCTGAACTTCAAAAAGCGGCGCGGCAAGAAGCTGATCCCAAACTGCAAACTGCCTTTGCCGCCACGTTGGGATCACTGCGTCCAGACTTGCGACAAACAGCCGAGATTCTCAAAGCGGTCCCTGCTCGTCGCGCGAAGGCCGCTCAGCAATAGGCAACAGGCAAGCGGGGCGGCGTGAGCCCCCCGGTTCTGTACGGCTAATGCACCGGGGGCCTTCGCGCCGCCCCGCTCGCCAAGATACTTCAAGCCAGCATCTCGGTGACGACATGGCTTCCTTCCGGAAGCATCGGCAGCAGTCGGCCAGTTCGATCGGGGATGCTTCCATGCGGGTCGATGCCCAACAAGTGGTACATCGTCGCGAGGATATCCTTCGGCGACAGCGGATGATCGGTTACTTCCGCAGCGATCGCATCCGTCGAGCCGATAACTCGACCTTTCGCAATTCCGCCGCCAGCAAACTGCGCGGAGTACGCTTGCGACCAATGATCTCGTCCGCCGAAATTCGCCTTGTTGATCTTCGGCGTGCGACCGTCATTCGAGTCGGCACCGACGTGACGGAGCAGTTTCAGTACGACTTAACGCTCGAAACCAAGGGGGTTCACGCATACAACGAGGCGATCGCATTGTGTGTTTCGGTGAACGATG
>JANNDA010000248.1:0-2271 GCA_031387195.1 Planctomyces sp.
CGCGCACTTCCAAGAGATTGACGGCATCACGGTCGAAGCTTGGTGACTTCCCAAGCCATTGTCGGCAAATTCTGAAATTCGCACACCCGACCCCTCAAGCTCAGGACACGACCTCGGCCAACTGAGCACTCAGCTTGGCAACGCATAATTGGTTGAGCGACGTTCCTTCGTGTTCCGCTTCGCGGATTAAAGCCGTGTGAACCGATTTCGGAAGCCGCAGAATCACGGTGCCGTTCGCGCTGGCCGTGGTGGCGGCAAAGGCACGGTTCGATCGCTTGTCTTGTTCTTGAAGCTCCAGCCAAAGTTCGTGGAACTTCTTCCATTCGGCAGTCTTGGAGAATGCGACTCGCTCGGTTTGAGTCGGGAATAGACAACTCAGTTGTCCGTCGATCCCGCAGAGCGAATTCCAGAATTCCGTGGAACTGACTTTGCGGCGATGCAGTTTGCGGGCTTCGTCTAAAAACTGCTTCGGCTTATTGAGTTTCGCTGTGGCCATGATCGGTGCCCTCCGTTATTCGCAGTCGATGACCTGCGCGTTGTCGCTGAAGTCGAACTCAATCCACATCGCTTTTTGGCCGAGTTGTCGGCCGACGGCTTTGACAATGTTTTTGACTTCGTCCACACGGCTGTTGTCACACTTCACAAACAATTTGCGGCAGGTGTCTCGATACAACGTGCCACTTTCGTCGAACCACATTCCTTTGACGATGCCTTCGTCCGTCGCGCCGCCAAACTGGATCGCCAACTCCATTTGGATGGCATCCAGTTCTGATTCAGGAACCGGGGTTCCATCGTTGAGATGCGTCGGAATAAACGTCGTAAACTTCATTCGGTGAATTCAGTAAGGCCGAGTGGATTCGTACCGGATACCACAGGCACGATATCGCTAGCGCTATCGACAGACAAGATGGACGAAGTAAGAAGGAAACGGAACGCTCATTGCGATGAGGAGAATCGTCAACGGCAATTACGAGCTGAGCACTTCGCGCAGCAGGTCGTTGTTCGGAAACGGATGCCCTTTGGATTGCGCGAAGGCTTCGCCGAACGCGGCTCCGATGCTGGCTCCGCGAGTGGCGTTCCAGCGGTGCATATCGTCCGAAAGTTCGATCAAAGGTCGTCTTCCGTGATCGCATCTTGAGCCAGATGACGAATCGTGTGGACGAAGACTTTGTCATCACGGATTTCAAAGACAGCACGGTGAGTTTTCCGCCGACCAAGTCCGTAGGTGAGCTGTCGCAATTCACGCGGCAAGGTGCTGGCTTCCGTGATCAATGGTTGCCGTTCCGCATTCTGTGCGAGGCTTCGGATTGCGGCTTCAAAGCCTTCCAGCCAACGGATCGCTTGCTCCGTTGACCGGTTCGCCGCCCACCATAAGGCGGCCTCGAAAAATTCCTTCTTCGCACGAGCCGTGACGACGACTTGTCGAATCATTGCTGCCATCCGAGCTGGCGGCGAACGTCGGCGAAAGCGTCTTCAACGGATTGCACGCGACCCTGGGCAACATCGTCCAGGCTCGCCTCAATGGAAGCCACGAGTTCATCGCGTTCACACTCAGCACGCCACTGGCGTAAGCACTCTTCCAAAGATGGCAGCTCGTCGCCATGACTGAGCTTCTGCGAGGCGAAACGTGAGAAACTTTCCAGTTCCTTGAACGAAGCAGGCATGACGGGATTCCTGAATCGAGATGATTGCGGATCAGCTGTTTCTTTTAGCGTTCATCGCGGGCGTTGTCAGCCGCAATCACCGATCCAGCACTTCGCGCAGCAGGTCGTTGTTCGGAAACGGATGGCCTTTGGACTGCGTGAAGGCTTCGCCGAAGGCGGCTCCGATGCTGGCTCCGCGAGCGGCGCTCCAGCGGCGGCAGCTTTCGAGGTACTCGTCAACGCCGTGTTGCTTCCGCAGCCACTCGCGCTGGCTGGCATGGCAGGCGAGCATCTTCAGCTTGAGGTCGAACGTGGCGGAGATGTCGAGGATGAATTCCGGCTCGATGGGGCGGCCGAACCAGTCGAGACCTTCGAGGGCGTCCACGAAATACAGATGCGGGATGTGGTCGGTGGGGGGAGCCGGTTCCCATTGCTGAGTCTTGTAGTTCGGCACGCTGGCGTTGAAGCAGGCGTCGCGGACGAGTCGCGAGGTGACTTCGTGATCGGACATGTAATCGACCGGCGGTGCGGTCATCACGATGTCGGGCCGAGTGCGACGAATGACTTCGGTGACTCGGTGGCGAGCGTCGTTGTCGTGCGTGATGCTCAGGTCGCGGAACTCCAGGCA
>JANNDA010000260.1:0-2591 GCA_031387195.1 Planctomyces sp.
CGAGTTCTTATCAATGCCAAAAATATCCACGCTCCGAGTGGTCCGAACGATTCGGGCGTCACGGCCAAGACCGTCAACTTCGCAATCGACGAACAACTGCAACAAGGTGGTTGGATCATCGGACTGGACCGAGTCGACATCAATGTGCTCAACAGCGATGGCACACCGCTGCCCTACTTCTCGTTCCTGGGTGAATTGGTCAGTATCAAGATGGATGTCGGCAGCTTCACGGAGACGCTGAATCCCAACAGCGTGATCGATATCAACACGAATCAGTCGATCCAGACGGCCGGTGTGATCGAAGTTCACGGCGCGAATTCACACGCCGATGTGACCACAGACACGAAACTAACGGTGCTCGAAGGAGGCATCGTCGCGGGTCGCGATGACAACAACGTGCTGACGCTCAATGCGGGCTTGTTGCTGTCGGTGAATCCGGGCGGAGCGGTCATCGCCGGAGCACGCTTCGACGATGTGAATGGCACGCCGGTCGCCGTGCAAACGGGAGCCGGAGCCGATGCGATTCTGAACTCGCCGCACGAACTCTTCATCGGCGGCACCGTGACGACCTCGGATCAGATGCTGCTTAATTCTGGCACGCCGCAATTTAATTACACGGCCTACTTCAACGGGCTGGCCGACGTCGATCCGCAGCATCCGCTGATCGGCCACAGTCAGTACGGCATCCTGTTGACCGGCACTTTGACGTCGCTCGCGGCGAATACCACGCTGCAACTGAAATCCGATGCGGATGTCATTTCGCGTGGCAACATCAATGTCTTCGGCACGAACTCGGACCTGCTGATTCAGTCGGGGCGGTTCGTGTATCTCGAAGGTTTCATCGACGTAAAGCGCAACGCTCGCATTTATGGCGGTGTTGATGTCAACGGCACGTCGCTCAACACGGCCGACCCGTTGCTGGGCAGCAGCGTATTTGTTGCCACGACGTCGCGAACGGTCACTCGTGATTCCGGCAGCTTGATCGACATTCGCGGTGGCCAAGACGTGGATATCCTGGGAGCCATCGTCGCTGGCGGAACGATTGGTGCGAATGGCGTCACGTTCTCTGGTCCCAGTTCTTCGATCACTGTCACTGCGGGTCAGCAAGTCTTTCTCGACAGTGGCCTGCTGGCGTCTGGTACGGTCACGGTCAATTCGGGCACGCCGGGCGCGGACGACACACTGGCCGCGCTCTTCCCCGGCAAAACGATTCCGGCCGACGACGGCAACGATCGGCTCAGTTTGGTCATTACGACGGCGGGTGGTATCACGACGGCCGGTAGCACGACCGACAATTCCGGTGGCGGCATCGTCCTTAATGCGGCGGGCAACGTCGAAATTCTCGGCTCGCTGAATGCCGGTGCGAATGTCACGCAGTCGTTTGATGCCAATGGAAACTTCCTCGGCGAAGCGGCCACGTACAGCTCGGAGCCCGCCACACTCACGATCAATGCCGATGGCCGAGCGTTCCTCGGAGGGCACACGCTCAATCAAGGGGGTGACTTGGTCGAGACGGGCACGTTCCTGCGAGCCGCGCACGCGATGACCATTCACGGCGGTGAGTATCGCACGGGCGAAGGATTGCTGGTTCATGCTGCCAGCGAGTTGACCGTCAACGATCCGAACGGCTCGATCGTGCTGACTTCGGTGCAGAACGCGAGCGTGTTGGGCCTGGTCGTCGCGGGAGGTCGCATCGACACCGTGCGCGATGCGAATGGCGGCTACCTCGGCCGCAACGTCGTCTATTTCAACGGCGACTCGACGATCACGCTGCAAGTCGGCGGCACAATCGAAATCGGTCAAGACATCGTCGCCGGTCAGCGGATCAACATCATTGGCGGGACCGGCTTCGTCAGCAGTGGACCGGGATTGACCGTGCAAGGGAGCGGGCGACTGATCACTCTGCGTCCCAACAGCGAAATCAATCTGAACGCGCCGGGCGAAGTCGATATTCTCGCACCCGGACACATCAACGAGATCGCGGCCCAAAGTTTCATCGCCATCAACGACGGCAAGCTGACGAGCGATCTGACGTTTGCGATCAGCGTCAACCGAGTCGATTTCACCTACGCGGGAGCCGTCACGATCACGGCGGCCCAAACGGCGGATAACCACGGGATCGTGGACCTCGTCGCCGATCTGCAAGCGGCGCTCGCGGCCGGTGACTTCACCATCACACGCTCGGATAACCCGGCCTATCTCGTCGGAGCCAAGTTCACGAAACTCGCTGACGATCCCAGCACGCCGTCGGTCGATCCCGATGTCACCGTCAAGCTCCGCAACGGCAAGCTGCTGCTGACCAGTCCGTTTGACATCCTTCTGAATCCGGTGGAGTTGCTGGCGTCCATCACTGGAGCAGCGGCATTGCTCAACGCGCTCGGATTCGACACAAGCGGCGGCCCGCTCGCGTCGGATCGGTTGTACGCCGTTGACGCTTCGCAGCCAGGCTCGACGGTCAACATCGGCGCGCCGCATGGTCCGAACGGCAAGCTGTCAATCGGCGGCAAAGTGCGAGCCTATTCGGCAATCAACCTCTACAGCGGCACGTCACCCGACGGCACGGACATTGATCTCGGCCCGACTGGCGTTCT
>JANNDA010000313.1:0-16010 GCA_031387195.1 Planctomyces sp.
GCAAAGCCCTGCAAACGCAATGTCTCCTGGACGATTTTTCGCACGCCTCCGACAACGCCACGCTCACCAAGAAAATCCGATCCCTCTTGCAACGACTGCTCAGGCTCGCTGTGTAGAATCCCCGAATCCCAGAAAGTGCAGATTTGGGGAACAAGCAAATAACCGATAACCAATGACCAATTCTTCATCCGCGGCTGCGCGCGATGCGGCCGTTGATCACCAACGCAATCAGCAGCACGACTCCCATCACAAACGGTCGCAGTAAATCGAAGTGCGTGATCCCCGGAATCTGCACCGAGTTCAAACCGACCTTCAACACGGTGAAGGTCAGCACGCCGATCAGCGTTCGCAGCATCCCTCCTTCGCCACCAAATAAGCTCGTCCCGCCGAGCACCACGCAGGCGACTGCTTCGAGTAGCAGTTCGGTGTTTTGATCGAGGCTGACGCTTTCCAACCGACCGGCATTCACCAGTCCGCCGAGTGCCGCCGTCAGTGAGCAGATCACCAAACACGCGATGACGATTCGCGAGGTACGCACACCGGCCAGTCGAGCGGCTTCGCGGTTGCCGCCGGTCATGTAGACGTACCGGCCGAATCGCGTGTGCTGCAACACGACGTGCCCGATCAACAACACGACTGCCGCGAGCATCGCGCTGTACGGTACGTGGAGTTTCCGAGTCAGAAACAGACCATCGTTCCCGATCATTTTCAGCACGGCCGGAACATTGAACTTCTCGCTCTTGGTCAGATACCGCGCCATGCCGTCCGACACGAACATCATCGCCAGCGTGATGATGAAGCTCGGCAACGTGGAGGTCACCGTCAGCACGCCCGACAACCAGCCGGCAATCAGCGCGACAACAAACGGAATCGCCAAGACCACGAGCAACGACAAAAAAGATGCCGCGGCCGCCCCCTTCGGCCCGGCGGCAAACGGTTGCTCGAACAACACGCCGCAAACACAGGCCGACAGCAACGCGACTTTTCCGACGGCCAGATCAATCTCCGCCGCCAGCAAAACGAACGTCATCCCCACCGAAACGATCGCCAGCACGGCCCCTTGTTCGAGCACCAAGCTGGCCGTCCCCACGCTGAGAAACTCGCGCGGTCCAACCAAGACCGTGAAGATCACGATCAACACCAAAAAGCTCACAACCGGAGCCAGATCGCCACTGTGCCAGCGGTCGCGCCACCAAGATTGCCCGCCGGATGAATTTGTTTCTTGCATAGTGCGGGGCATTCTGACGAACCGCATCGCGGTGGAGTAGCCAGCGCGTTTGATTGCGTCTCCTGGCGAGCGGGGCGGCGTCAGCCCCCCGGTATTCACGTTAAGGCTTGCGACTGGACTTTGTCGTCTTTCGCTCCGCGAAAGAACGCCCTTTCGCGGAGCGAAAGGCGACAAAGCGAGCACCACTGGGCTGACGCCAATCACATCGATCCGATACGGCCTACGCAAACACCCGCGACACTGCTTTCCCTGTCGCCGCAGGTAACGGGCGATTCAGTCTGTCGCGGAGCTCGGTCTGCGGATCGATCCCCATCGCGGCGAACATCGTGGCGGCGAGATCGCCTAGCGGGACGGGATCGCGATCGGGATATGCTCCGTTCTTGTCACTGGCTCCGTGAACGTAGCCGCGTTGAACCCCGCCGCCGGCCAGCAAGACGGTGTAGCAACTGGGCCAGTGATCGCGGCTGATGTTCGAGTTGATCTTCGGAGTCCGACCGAATTCTCCCATCCAGACAATCAACGTGCTGTCGAGCAACCCGCGTTCTTCCAAATCGCGAAGCAGCACCGGCAGTGTGTGATCGGTCAGCGGCAGATGTCGGCCCTTCAGAATCGGATACATCCGCGTGTCGTTGAAACCGTGAGTGTCCCAGCCACCCGACTCCGTGTTTTGTCCGCCGATACTCTCGTCGAAATAGACGTTGACGAAACGGACTCCCGATTCGACCAGTCGTCGAGCCAGCAAACAGCTTTGTCCATAAGTCGTCCGCCCGTATTGATCGCGGAGCTTGGTCGGCTCGCGCGACAAATCAAACGCATCGCGAACCTGCGTTGATCCGAGCATTGCCAGTGCGCGGTCGTAGTATTCGTCGATCCCTTTCGCGGTGGCCGAGTATTCCAATAGTCGGGACTGCTCGTTGATCAACCGCTGCATCGCACGGCGGTTTTGCAGACGGTCAGTCGAAAGGTTGGCCGGAAGACTCAGCTCCGGAAGTTTGAAGTCGGACGAGTTGGGGTCAGCGTTGATCAGCAATGGGTCGTGCCGCTTGCCGAGGAAGCTCGCATGTTGTCCCGGCGTGACCGAGCCGTCATGCAGCACGGTCGGCAACGCGACGAACGACGGCAGTGTGCTGGAACTCGGAGCCACGTGATCAACCACCGACCCATAGGCCGGAGCCAGTTCAATCGAATCCTTGAGCCGGATGTCATCAACCGGCGGTGCGAATCCCGTCAGCGCGTGATAGGCCGCCGAGTTGTGATTCTTCATCGCGTGATGGACCGTCCGCACGAGCGTGACCTTGTCCATGACTTTGGCCATCTCCGGCAGATGCTCGCAGATTCGCAGTCCGGGAACCGACGTCTCGATCTGCCCGAATCGGCTGCGAATTCCATCCGGCGCATCAGGCTTCATGTCGAACGTATCGACGTGGCTCGGCCCGCCAAACTGATACAGGAAGATGACGGACTTCGCCCGCACTGGCAGTTTCTTCGTCGCCTGCTCTGCTGCGAACAGCTTCGGCAGAGTAAGGCCGAGCATCCCCAACGAGCCGGCTCGCAAGGCTGTGCGTCGTGAAAAAAGCATGTCGTTGGTCCTCAATTGATTCTCAGTGCCGAAGGAGAAACTCGTCCGAATTCAATAAGCCCCAAACGACGTCTTCCAAATTTGCTCGCCGGCTGCCGGTTGACGTGATGTGCTTCAGGACCGCCGCGAGTTCGGTCGCTGACGGAGGTCGGCTGAGAATTGTCCAGAAGAGGTCTTCGATCATTGCTTCGGAAGCAGGTTCCGCCGAGTTCCAGCGTTTCAAACGATTGTCGGCGCGAGCCAGCAGATCGTTGAGGATCGGCCCGCTGACGAGTTGAAAGGTTTGCGCAAGCGTCGAATCTTCGGATCGCTCGCATTCGCAGGCTTGCAGACGCGGCGGCTTGCCGAACGTTGTCAGAAACGCATCGCCGGTCGATGGCCCGCCATTTCGCCGACCGATGACGCGGGCTCCGGCCAGTTGAGCCGCTCGCGTTCCGTCGGGATATCCTTTGAACGACAGCGGGACATCGAGCACCAACGAAAGTGAATCGGCGAGTTGTTCAGCCGACAAACGACGCACCAGAGCGTGTGAGAAGTGGTTTTCGTCATCGCGGTTCGTGTCGTTCGGCATCGCGGAGAGTTGATACGTCCGCGAGGCGACGATCGTGCGAATGAGATGCTGCACGTCGAAGCCATGAGCGATGAAATCATCCGTCATCGCTTGCAGCAGCGCCGGGTTCGACGGCGGATTCGTGGCTCGAAAATCGTCGATCGGATCGACGATGCCGCGACCCATCAAATGAAACCAGACGCGATTCACTTGAGCTTCCGCAAAACGGCGGTTGTTCGGACTCGTCAGCCACTCCGCCAATTGCAGCAGTCGATCTGCCGATTCGGGACGCCGCTTTTCAAGACTCGGCGCGTCGGCCAGAAATCTTGGCGGGACTGGTTTGCCGGTTGTGGGATGATCAACGTCGCCGGAGTCGGCCATCAGAACCAGTTGCTCGCCATCGAATTCGTGTTGATCGTTCTTATCGCGACGGCGGTTTTCCAGCACCTCGTACTTCACTCGCGAGAACCAATTCGTCCAGCCGTAGTAATCGGTCTGAGTCCAGCGATCAAACGGGTGATTGTGGCACTTCGCGCATTGCAGACGAACGCCGAGAAACACTTGCGCGACAGTTTCCGAGCGAGTGATCGGATCGCGCATCGCCCGATAAAAATTGGCGGCCGGCTGCTCGTAAGTGCTGCCCCGCGCGGCGATCAGTTCGCGAACAAATTGGTCGAGCGGTTTGTTCGTCGCCACGCTGTCGCGAATCCACGCATGAAACGTCGCGACCCCTTTGCGATCGAGCGTCTTCTCTTCGACTCGAAACAGATCGGCCCACTTCATCGCCCAGAAATCGGCGAACTCCGGTCGGTCGAGCAACGAATCAATCAGCCGGCTGCGCTTGTCCGGTCGAGCGTCTTTCGCAAACGTTTTCGCTTCATCAGCCGACGGCATCACGCCCAACAGATCGAGCGACGTGCGGCGGAGGAATGTCGTGTCATCGCAAACCTCGGAAGGATTCATTCGCAGCGACTGCAACTTAGCGAAGACTTTTTCATCGATGACGTTTGTTGGCGTCGGTCCCTTCCACGCGAAATCAAGCCGAGCAGGAATGAACGCCAGTCGCACGGGGACTTGCTGATTGAGGTATCTCACCGCGACCGTCACTTCGCCGAATCGCTCGCGCTTCACGAGCCCGTCAACGGAGATCGATACGATCGGCTGCGACGGATCGAAACAGGCCAGCCGAGTCACATCGCGCGTTGAGTGATCGGCCATGACCGCCATGACACGCAGAGTGACCGCGTCCGACGGTTCGATCAAAACCTGTTCGCTGGGTGTGACCACCAGACGAGCGAGTGGAATTTCATCAGCCTTTGATTTCGGCAAGCCAGCCGCAATCCAACGTCGCAGAATTTGGTACTCCGGTGACTCATCATCGAAGCGTTTGCCCCCTTCATGCGGCACCTGCATCGTCGCCTTGAGCAACAACAGACTCCGATCGGGGTCGAGCAAATTCGCGCGACGGTTGTGTTGGTCGTGAGTCAGCGTCGCAAAGTCGGCATCGGAGTTCTCGCCTCGCAGCGAGAGCTTGAAGCCCCCTTTGCCGTTCTGGTTGCCATGACACGTCCCCAGATTGCAACCGGCTTTCGACAACACAGCCATCACGTCGTGTCGAAAGGAAACTCGTTCCACTGCGAGCGTGTCGTCCGCGCAGGCACTGATCGCAACACTGACAAACAGAGCGAACACGCTCCAACGAGCGGCAGCGAATGAACGAAGCTGACAACACAAATCCTGCATAGCCGAAGCTCAATTCAATGTGAGTAACCAACGCTCAGGGGACAGGCACCGCAAAATTCAAAAATGGCGGAACAAAGCTTGGTTTACAAATCGGATCTCATCCCGCCATTTTTGAATTTTGCGGTGCCTGACCCCGGTTCGCACGCCAAGGGATACATCATCCGCCAAGAGCCCGCTGTCCGCCAGCGCCGAGTCATTGAACAACTTCTTTGCCGCATCGGTTGCTGTCTCATTCGTGGCCGTGCGAGAGATGAGGTATAAGCCGCTTCGCTATTTTTCGGACGCACGGAATCGACCGCAATCGAGCAGGAATGGTGACATGGCATCTTCCAGGTTCTGGCTATCACTCGGACTGTTGTTCTGGGGCATCAGCAGCGTCGATGTCTGCTGGCCACAAGAAGAGGACGAAGAATTCCGCCCCGGACTCGTGGCGGAATATCGTTCGGGTGAGCGGCGTATCGAACGGATCGACGCCGATGTTGCATTCACCTGGAACGACGCGGCTGCGGACTCACGCCTACCGGCCGGACCATTCGAGACCACTTGGCGCGGCTTCGTATTGATTCGGCTCGAAGCGAAACATCGGCTGCACGCTTTCGTGCAAGGCGAAGTCACGGTCGAACTCGACGGCAAGCGAGTCTTGCAAGGTTCAGCCAAGAAGCCACAGTGGATCAGCGGCGACGAGTTCGTGCCGGGCTTCGGCGAACGACCGTTCGTCGTGACGTTTCGTAAAACGGAACCGGCCGCGCAACTGAAACTCTTTTGGTCGTCAGACGTCTTTGGCCTCGAACCGCTGCCGCCAGAGTTGCTGTTTCACGACCCCAGTAGGTTGGGACTCCGTCCCGACCAATCGGCGAACCAAAAGGATCCCGATCGAACGCAGGGTCGGGACGGAGTCCCAACCTACGCGCTCATCGAACTCGGCCGCCAGCAGTTTGAAGCGTTTCGCTGCGGACGTTGCCATCAGCGCGACGGTGAAGAACAACCGCCGTCGGGGCCGTCCTTGAAACACTTCGCGGCGAGCGGATTTCTCGATGATGTTGTCGGGCGACACTTGGCGATGTCTCCCGAAACCGGTCGTGTTTATCCCACCTTTGGATTCCACGATCTGGAAATCTCTGCGATGGAACTCTTCCTGCATCAGCAGTCACAGCCCGTGGAACTCGACAAGCCGAAGCCGGTGAAAGAAGCCGACCTCGAAACCGAACGCCGCAAGGGCGAAGTCTTGCTCCGCTCGACCGGTTGCCTCGCGTGTCATCGCATCGGCGAGTTGGGCGGTACGAGTCCATCGCTGTTGGCCGGTCCTGACCTCAGCAACGTGGGCGAGCGGCGCACGTTGCCGTGGCTTGTCACTTGGCTCGCGAAGCCGGAGCGTTTGAACGCCGATCACCGGATGCCGGTCTTCAATCTGTCGGACGCCGAACGGAATCAACTCGCGCTGGCATTGTGGAACCTGACTTCGGAACTCGATGCCAAGGATTCGCTGCGACTGACGGCCGAGGAACTCGCGAAGAACTGGAAGCACATCAACAACTTCAAGTCGAGCAAAGAAGACAAAGCACAGGCGGCGTACAAAGCGCAAACCGAACGTGGCCGCAAGCTCGCCATCGAGCTGCGCTGCGTGGCGTGTCACCGATTCTCCGACAACGATGCCGTGCGCTTCGAGAGGCCCGCGTCGGATTTGTCTCAGCCGGTCGCGGATTGGTCGAAGAGTTGTTTGGCCGAGCGGGCCGACCATGCTCAGTTAGACCGCCCCATCTTCGGAACAAATCTGAATCGCGAGGCGATCAAAGCCTATCTCGCCTCGCGACGCGAAACGAAGTTGTCACCGCTCAGCCCATTCGCCCGCGGTCAACGAGTGCTCGAACAAAAAGGTTGCTTGGTGTGTCACTCGCGACACGGAGTCGGCGGCTTCGGCAAGATGGCGGCTCAGATCGCAAAGTTCGACAAAGATCTCGCTGGCCAAGCCCCGTCGCTCGTCCCGCCATCGCTCAACGCCGTCGGCGACAAACTGCTCGACGAAGCGCTGAGCATCGCCGTGCGCGGCGAACGCCAGCTGATCCGCATGCCGTGGCTCAAAGTGCGGATGCCGAAGTTCAAGCACTCACCGGACGAGTTGGCTCTGTTGACGCGATATCTGGTGGAGCATGATCGGATTCCGGCCATGTCCGAGGCGAGCGGGGGGCGTCAGCCCCCTGCTCGCCAAGACAAAATCGGGGACGCCCAAACGCACCTCGCCGGCCAAGCCCTTACCGGCGTGCGTGGCTGGAGCTGCATCGCGTGTCACAAGATCGGCGACTACGAGCCGAAGCAAGTCGCGCTCGGTGCTCGCGGGTCGGATTTGAAGATGCTCGGCAAACACATCCGGCCGGAGTTCTTCTTCCGCTGGATCGCCTCGCCGCTGCGAGTCATCCCCGGCGTCGAGATGCCGCAATACAACCGCCCGGTCGTGGGAGTGCTCGACGGCGATCTCGCGAAGCAACACGCCGCGCTGTGGCAAGCGCTCAACGACCCCAACTTCCAACCGCCGACGAACCCGAACAACGTCGAACAACTTTGGGTGGTCAACCCCGGTGAACGGCCGCGCGTCATCCGCGACGTATTCCAGTTACCGAAGGAACTCGGCGGCGGAACGGTCCCGCGCTCGTTTGCAGTCGGCTTCGATAACGGCCACTCATTCCTGTTTGACCTCGACAACGGCTCGCTGAGGCAATGGTCATTCGGAGACTTCGCCCGGCAACAAGCCGTCGGCAAACGTTGGGTGTGGGAGATGGCGGGCCTACCGTTGCGGAACTTTGACGCCGAGACCGAGATTCAGCTCTGGACGACGGACGATGCCCCATCGAAAGAGGTTCCACTTGGGCCGGTCAGAGAAATGGATTACCTGACCAAAGACGCCGAGACCGAAGTGGTTTTCAATTACACGCGATGGTTCGATCCCAACCATCGCTTTCTGGAGATTCGTGAAACTCTGAGAGTGATTGGCCCAGTAAGCGGCGCGAGCAACCCCGCCGGGATCGAGCGAGAGACTCTCATCTGGCGACACCAATTGGGTGGCGACGATGAAAATGAATTGCGAGTGCGAATTCCGAAATCGCTGACTGCGAGTCCCGCCGCAAAGATGGAACTGACTCAAGTGTCGTTGTACGAGAACTACATCAGCGATGACGGGGAACGGACAACGATCCGACCGAGTGATGTCGAGCGCGATGGCTGGATGCGAATCCATTTGCAGACACATGCCGCCGTCAGGCTGAAAAGTGTTTACTCGGCAAATCTCCAACGACCAGCGAGTTCTGCCGTGGCAAAGCCCGTATTGAAAGCGGAGCGCCTCAAGGTGGCGTCGGTTCCGGGATTCGACGGATGGCAGCTTCCAATCGACGCCTCCATCATGCCGACCGCACTGACTTGGTCAAATCGCGGGGCCTTGGCGTTCACGTCGTTGAAGGGTCACGCCTTCGTGGCACGCGATGTCGATGGGGACGGTTTGGAAGACGACTTGAGATTGATCCAGGAAGGTCTCGCCGCCCCATACGGGATTACTTCGTACCGAACTCCCTATTCAGAGACCCCCAAGGTTGACGATGACGTGAGCGAGGTTGATGAATTCCTCGTCGCTCATAAGCCCGAAGTCTTGCACGTCGTCGATATGTTGCCGAAAAACTTAGAGATTCGTCATGTGATTGCCGAAGGCTGGGGCTACAACGACGACTACCACGATTGGACCTGTGGTTTTGCTCGTGACGCGAATGGTCGCTTTCTGTTCGGGTTAGGAAGCGACTACACCGACAAGAATCGACCGGCCGCGAAGTCTCGTTGGCGTGGCAAAGTCCTTCGACTGGACACAGAGACTTGGCTTAGGAAGCAAGAACCACCCAAAGAAATCGAGCGACGCCCCATCACGGTCATGTCGTTGACCGCGCTCGGCCACGCCTTCCGTTATCCGACCGGCATCGCGATCAACGACCGCGACGAAGTGTTCGTCTCGGATCAGCAGGGAGTGCAGAACTGCTTCAACGAGATCAACTATCTCGTCGAGGGGGCGCATTACGGAGTGCCGAGCACTCATGAGGAAGACAAGGACGCGCCGGAGACGAAGGCGGCGATTCAGATTCCGCATCCGTGGACTCGCAGCGTCAACGGCCTCGTGTTTCTCACGGGCAAAGAGGGCTATCCCGATTTGAACGGGCACGGCATCGGGTGCGAGTACAACGGGCGGTTTCTGATTCGCTTCACCACGCAGCGTGTCGGCGACGTGATGCAGGGAGCGGTCTATCCGTTTTCGCTGACCGACGCCGACGTAGTGCAAGCTTCCAGCTTGCAACTTCCCGCGACAACATCGAAGGAGTTGCAAGCTGGAAGCTTGCACAACGGGGCGACGAACTTCCTCGGCCCGCTGTGCTGTGGGATCAGTCCGAAGGGAGAGATCTACATCGGCAGCATCGCTGACAGCGGTTGGGCCGGAGGTCAGAACACCGGCAGCATCGTGAAGCTCAAGGGGAACGGCCAACGTCCCAACGGCATCCGCGAAATTCGAGCGACTCGCGACGGCTTCGACATCGACTTCTTCGCGCCGGTCGATCACGCTCGCGCAACGAATGCGGAGAACTATTCGATCTCCGGTTACACCCGCGTTTGGGGCGGAGCGTATGCGACTCCCGATTCCGACCGGCATCGCTGCAACGTGGTGTCGATCACCCTGAGCGACGACAAGAAGACGGCGAAGTTGAAAGTCGATTCGCGGAAGACGCCGAACTACGTTTACGACATCTCCTGCCGAGATGTCGCGCCCGCCGATCAAGCGTTCTTTCCGTCCTATGGATTCTTCACGCTGCACAAGATTCCGAGCGAGCCATAGCCGTACCACAACCGTCACGGAGTGGCCCGATGTGAGAGCTCGGTTGGGCCGCTCCCTGACGGTCGCGGTACGGATTCACTCCCATGTCACGCATCGCTGGGCGTCTCTTCCTTGGGTCCACCGTTGATCTTTGGCGGATGAAAGAACAAGGCCAAAGCGATAGCGGCGGCGACCGAGCAAACCAGCGGGACCAGGAACAGCCCGCTGAAGTCGGTGACGCCATCTTTCGTGAAGGTAGTCTGAATCAGCGTCGGACAGACAGCGTTGGCAACGAGTGCGCCGCCACCAAGAATCATGACGTTGAACAAGCCTTGAGCGCTCGATCGCATGTCTTTCGGAAAGTACTCGTCCACGAAAATGTAGACCGTGGCGAAGAAGAAGGCATAGCAGATTCCGTGCAGCACCTGCACCGCGATAATCAGCCACGGATGTTGGGGAAAGAACGAATAGACGGCGAAGCGTGCCGCATGTCCGAGGACACCCAAGATCATGGTGGTCCGCCAGCCGAGATTCTTGAGTGTCATGCCGAGGATGAACATCGTGAGAATTTCCGCGATCTGACCGACGCTCATTACGGGCATGATCCAATTGCCCGGAATGCCGACGCCACCGGCCGATGCCGGCGCACCCAGAAAACTGCCCGTCCAATTGAAGTAGCAGTTATGCACGAACGCATCGACAAAAGTGACCAGCCACAGCACGAGAACAAATGGGTGCCGCAACAGCCGCGTGGCCTCGAGCCATGCGAGGCTTCCCCTCCTGCGAGCACCACGTTTGCTCGGCTTCGCGAACTCAAGCTGTCCGCTGTCTGCGTCCCACGTGCCCTCATCCGCTTTCTTCGGCGGCGTGTGTGGCAAACCGAGACTGAAGACGGCGAGAACGACAGAAGCCACTCCGGCAACGATGTAGGTCCACTTCGTGCCGTCCTGCAACGCGGCACCGGTCAGGCCGTTCTTGAGCACAGCCTCCAGCCAGCTCACCAGTCCTTCGGGATTTGCCGCGTTGACCGCGCTCCAATCGACGAGGATGAACGTGAACGGCCACGCGGCGGCGATCCAGCCGACCGTCCCCCCCATGCGGACGATGCCGAATTCTTCCTGAGCGTCCTTCATGCTGGCGAAGGCGATCGAGTTCGTGATCGAAATCGTCGGCACATAAAAGACACAATGCACCAGCATCAGAATGAAGAAGGACCAGAAGTCAGTCACGAAGGCACAGCCCAGGATCGACAGTCCGCCGATCAAATGACTGACTGCCAAGAATTTCTCGGCGGCAAAGTTGCGGTCGGCGAATTGATTGCTGAAGAACATCGCCAGGATCGCGGAAGCGGGAAAAGCGTTGAGGATCAGCGTCTGCTGCCACGCCTCAAATTTCAAACTTGGCAAGTATCCGAAGATCAGCGGCAACCAAGCGCCCCAGATGAAGAACTCCAGAAACATCATGAGAAAGAGTTTCAGCCGAACGCTCATTGAGGTGCCTTTCATGCCAAAAGTCGGTTTTCCGAAGTCAAAGAAGGCGAGCATCTTGCCGGTGCTCGCGCGAGGCCGCAAGCGAGTGAGTCCGTGAACGGTGCCGGACCCCAGCTCGCGAAAACCCCGTCGTGCGCCCTCGCTGAGGGGGCGCACGACGCAGTTGGCGATTTTTCGGTGTGGCCGGGGTTTGTAGGGTGGGACAAGGTCGCTTCGACCGCCGGCCCACCATCAATTGGACGAAAGATGCTCAACGCTTTGCGGGCGGGGACGGGGATCTCCTTGTGAATAAGTTTGGTGGGCCGGCGCCGAAGCGGCTTGCCCCACCCTACCGCGCAGAGTGCGTCGTGTGCCCTCGTTGAGGGAGACTTCGCAAGCCCAATTGACCGAACTTGCGGAGACGGCATACAACCCGCCGCTTGTTGCATTTCACTTCGTTCGCACACCTGTAAATTCGTTGCGATTCGTTCGCATCAGTCCTTATTGGCAAGGAGGCCATCATGGGCTGGACCCATCTTCTTGGTCCCGCAGTTTCCTCAGTCCCGTTGCCTCGTGCCGTGTTGCGACATTTGCTGTTCGCTCACCAGATTGGTTGGGGCTCGCGAGTGCTCGACGTCGGCTGTGGACACGGCGAGCTCGTGCATTTCCTTGACGACCTGGGAATCGACGCGGTGGGCTTGGACGAGTCTGCGGAGAATCTGTCTTGGGCTCAAAACCTGGAACCGCGGTCGGACTTCCAATTGGTGACGGCTCCGGCCGAGCAATCGCTCGATCACATCGTTGATGACGAGCCATTGGACCTGATCGTCGTGCGACACCTGACGACCTACGACGGTGATTTGTTTTCCCCAGCCAGTTTCCACGCCAGCGCCAAACTGTTGCAGCATCTCCGTCCGGGAGGTTGGCTCACGTTCCTGGTCCACCGCGACACCACGCGACGCGCGAGCGGGTTCTCACATGAACTCGCCTGCTTCGCTCGGCACTTGTCGTTCTTTCCGGGCACCTGCCGCGTGTCACACTTCGCCGACTGCGAGCTATCGACGATCGCCTACGATTGGCTGCACTTGCACCGTCACCGCGGTGAGTTCTTGGTGGCCTCGCTGCGAGTTCCTCAAGCTCCCCTCGAAGCGGCTGATTGGCGTCGCTTGGCCAATCAAGCGGCCCAAAGTTATGCGGGAAGTTGCTGCTCGTGGGCGAGCAATACGACGCAGCGTCAAGCGGCGTAGATCAGGGACGGGAAGGGAAAGACAAAATGGTCATTGGTTATTGATCATTGGTTATTGATCGTTGGTCATTGATCGTTGGTCATTGGTCATCCGACAAAGCAAATCGCGATCAGCAGATCACGGCCTCCTGTCTCCTGTCTCCTGCGTTTCTGGTCCGAGCACGGTCATGCGGTTCGCTCGGTTGATCACGACAAATGGTCCTGCTGCCGTGAGGTGGCCACCTGGTTCGGCGATCGTTTCACGCAGACGGACTCGGCGTTGAATCTGACCGTCGTTGGCATTGACGACAATGAGTTCATCGCGATTCGGCCACCAGACTTCGTGGCCGATCAGCACTCCACGTCCGCAAGAAAACCCTTCGGGATCATCTTCGCCGATTCGCCGATGAGGCCACGCGGATTCGCCGTTCGCGATGTTGACTCCCCACAGCGATCGACCAGAAACCACCAGCGTGTTGCCGGAGATCCCCAAGACATATTGGATCGGGTCGGACCATTCCCGCTGCCACAACCGCAGACCACTTTCGGTATGAATGGCCATGAGCAACTGGCTATCGAGCGGTGCGACGTACAACACTCCTTCGTGATACAGCGGCGGGGTTGAGCCATCACGTTGGCGTTCACGAACCGAGGATGCTGGTTCCACGCTGTAAGTGCGCAGCCAACGCACCAGGCCGCCAGCCGCATCCAACGCGGCGATTGCACCAGCATCCGTGGAGAGGAACACGCTCTCTTCCGCCAACGTGAGCCGGAGATGCGTCGTTGAATTCACCGTCTCTTCTGTCGAAGCGACGGTGATGCCGACTCGACGATGCCACAACAGGCGAGCGGTCTCGGCATCAAAGCACGCGACGTTGATCTGCTCTTGAGGCAGACTTCGTCGCAACACCGCGAACACATGTCGGGAGTCGGCTACCGGAGAACCATCAAACGACCACGGTGCGGCGGCTCGTAGTGGGTCTTGAGGATCGACTTCGTCCGCCGAGACGCGCCAGACGAGTCGGCCTTCACCCTCGCGAATGTCGAGGCCGATTAACTCGCTCTGCGCGTGCAACTCTTGCTTCGCTCGACCGGTGATCGGTGTTCCCAAGCGGGCGTAAAGCCGGTCACCAGACAATGTCAAAGTGTGCTGCGGCCGGCCCACGATCGACCACTTGGGAGCGACTGGGTCAGCCAGCGCATGAATCACGGCGCTTTGCGGAGCGTCTTCATCAGTCAAGGCTTCGGACCACTTCGGTCGTCCCGATGCGAGATCAAAGGCGAAGACCGACTCACCATTCGTCACGAATGCCGTGTTGTCGGTCACAATCGGAAAGAGGTCTCCCAGATCAGAGAAGTTGCCACCGTTGTCCTTGTTGATCCAGGTGGGCAACGGCAACTCGACCGACCACAGACGTTGCTCCAGTTCCGGAGTCGGAGCCACCGGGGGGCTGACACCGCCCCGTTCGCCTTTGCTGATTTCGTCGGTCAGTAAATCAACCAGCACGCCGTCGCGATCAGCCAAGCGGCCAACTGCGTCCGGATGTAATCGTCGGAACGCGACCAGCTCTAGGTCGGCACGCGTGACGTTTCCTGCATAAACGCCGCACAGAATTAAATGGGCTCGTACCTGCGGCAAGTTCGACGGCGAATCGGGATGTCTCAGCAATCCGATCCCGGCCGCCGATCGCAGCGGGCCAGACGCAGGCATGAGCAGCTCCCACCAAGTTCGCGCGGCGGCGAAGTCGCCCGCCTCGAAGGCTTGCTCGGCCAATCGCCTCGCCGCTTCGTCGCCGTGTGAACTGGCAAAGGCTTGGCGCACAATTTTGAGCAGCACGGTGCGGTCACGTAGTTGCTCGGCGTCATCAAGCCATTTCTTCGCCGATGAGTTCGACTGCTGCCGGTAAGTGGTTAGCCCTGCTGGCGGCAACAGAGCGGCTCGGCACTGACAATACCGCGCGACACTTACGTACCAGCCGGGACCGATCGAGACCAGTTTGTCGGGCTTCTCCGCTTGAGTTTGTCGCAACATGCTGGCCACGACATCCCACTGTTTTTCGGCGATGAAGTCCTCAATGGCCACCAACCGTTTTGTCACGGAATTGTCGAGGTCCAATGTGATCGGCTCGTCAGACGCTTTCGTGGAAATGACCTGCGCCGCAAGCGACCCTGGGCTCATGGCCAGAACCAGGAAGGCGATCAACCTCAACCGAACAATGGTCGATCGCCAGCCATTTTGCCTTGAGTTTTCGGGAAACCGATTCTGCTGCATGGCGAGCCTCGTTCGGGAATAGCCGCAGACCATCCAGTTTGCGATTCCACGTTCGTGGACAGTCTGAGCACGTCACGCTGAAATACCCAGCCTCTTGAGGGAACACAGCGGCATTTGTCATCAAGAGTGACTCCCCAACAATCCCCCCTTCAGAAAGACGAATCGCCAGGACTTTGGCCTGCGATCAAACGTCTGACCACACATGCCTAGCCCGCAAGATCGTATTGCTCGAGCCTTGGATTTGCTGACTCAAGGTGTCTCCCCGTTTGTCGAACGCGAACTGCAAGCGTTCTATCGAGACAACTGGCAAGAGGCCGCGCGCGGCAGCTTCCGTGAAGACCGTGGAGTGGCGATCAACAAAGGAGAGCAAATCCGCTGGGACACACATTCGTTGCTGACCGTGATGTGGGATCAGTGGAACGGAGTGTTTCGGACCAGGCTGGGTCATGCCGAACGCAGCCTCGTCAGCGAGCTGCGCGAGTACCGTAATCGTTGGGCTCATCAGCAGCAGTTCTCGTTTGAAGACACCTATCGCATTCTCGACAGCGTCGAGCGTTTGTTGACGGCAGTTTCAGCCGCCGAAGCGGATTTGGTGCGGCAAGAGCGTCGGACGTTGATGCAAGAAGAAGTCGCCGAAGAATTGAATCGCACGACACAAGCGATCTTTGATCGCCGCAACTTTGTCGAGACTTTGCTGATTTACGTCGTGTGCGGTGCTGCCCTGGCCTACATGTTTTTTCGGATTGAACCGTATGGATGGCTCGTCTCAATTCTGATCGTCTGCCTGTTCATTTTGCTGACGTACAAGCGTCTGCAGCCGCACCCGCTGAGTCTTGGCCCCCACGAATGTCCGCACTGCCATCGAATTATCTACAGCTCGCGGTGCCCGTATTGCCAATCGGGAAAGACTGAAAAGTTTGCGGATGTTTGATGGGTGGACCGCTAGCCGGGATTATCCATGGAGAACGCGGCGTGCCGCGATGTAACCCGAAGCGTGACCGAGGGCGAACCCTGACCACGCCCTCGCTGAAGCATAGGGGTTCATTAGAGCCAATAATAAAACCCGCGAGGCGTGTTTGGGGGTGTGCAAACGCCCGCGCAGGCCTT
>JANNDA010000316.1:0-3001 GCA_031387195.1 Planctomyces sp.
CTGCCCCGGCAGCCGCCCCCAAGGCCGCTGACACCAAGGAAGCTGACACCAAGGAAGCTGACACCAAGTCAGAAAAAACGGAGACGGAACCGTCCGCCAAATTGAAAGTCCCGGCTGAAGCTCCTGAGAAAATCGAGATCACCGAGACAACGGCTTTAGATTCCTTTGCCGGTGGCCTGCAATCCGAGTTGGTCTTCAGCAGTGAAATCACGACTTCGACAGCGGGAGCGTACCTGCTGACGGAGCTGCAAAAGGTCAATAAGAACTACATCGACCCGGAGGCGTTGTTTCGTTTGACGGGCGTGGAAGGATCGGGGACGAAAGCCAAGGAAGGTTCCGTGCGAAACTACTCCAAGATGCTGCTGGAAGTTCGCACCAGCGTTCCAAATACGGACATGGAAACGTCGCTAACCTCCATGCGGCAGACGATGGAAACGACACCGATCTTTGAGGAAGTCAGCAACTTCGCCAGTTCCGTTGCTGAAGACATGCGTTACATGGCAATCCTGGCTCTGCTGGTCAGCGGTGCGGCGACGATCATTTACTTGTGGTTCCGATTTACGAAAGCGGACTTCGGTATCGCGGCGGTGGTCGCCGTGTTCCACGACGTGCTGTTCGTGCTCGCCTGTTTGCCGATGGCTTATTTCGTCACGCAAATCCCAGTCGTCGGGCCGATCGTTGGATCGTTGTTGCACTTGGATGACTTCAAGCTGAACCTTTCGATCGTGGCCGCGTTTTTGACGATCATCGGTTACTCATTGAACGACACGATCGTGATCTTCGATCGTGTTCGAGAAATCCGTGGCCGCAACCCAAAACTGACCGCTGCGATGGTCAACGATAGCGTCAATCAGACGCTCTCCCGCACGATCCTCACGGCGACCACTGTCTTTATCGTGGTCGCAATTTTGTACTTCATCGGGGGCGAAGGAATTCACGGGTTTGCGTTCTGTATGCTGATCGGAACACTCGTCGGAACCTACAGCACAGTCTTCATCGCCAGCCCCTGCCTACTGTGGATGATGAATCGTGAGCAGAACAAAACGCTGGCCAACCGCAAGTAATCTCGCGTCATCGTGAGTGCTGATGCGGTCTGGAATCAAATAGCCCGATGGTTACTCAACCATCGGGCTGTTTTGTTTTTGGTCCCACACGTGGGACAGTGACATGAACTTGCGCGTCGGGCTAATACCACGGCATCCATGCTGGCCACCACGATTCGCTGCGCAACAGACACAACGCTTGGGCGATGATCGGCAAGCTCAGCCAGCCGCAGGCACGCTTGAACTCTTTGGCCAGAGTTCGAACTTCAACGTCCATAAACTCCGAAGATTGATACAGCGACCACTTGGGCCAGAATCGTGGGACCGATCGCAGATAATCGTCGTACGCTTGGCCGAATCGACCTCGCAAGTGCTGCTCCTCCGCTGGGATCACCGCTAACAAGTACAACGCCAACGGGACAAACAATCCGACACCGAAAATCGCACTCTTCAGAAACAGTGGCTGAGAAAAATAGAGCAAGAACGTGCCGAGATAGAGCGGATTCCGGCACAGCGAGTATGGTCCTTGAGTCACCACGCTCGCGGACTTGCGACCGCCGATGTACAGGGTCGCCCAAATGCGAAAGGTCAGACCGGCGGCAAAACAGATCCAACCTAATGTCGTGCAGACAAACGCCCCCCAGCTTCCTTCTGGAATTCGCGGGAACGAACTGACCACCGGAATCCAATTGGCGATCATCCAAAACGCGATCAACCGCGATCGAGCATTGAACCAATAGTCGAGCGACAGATTTCGCGGAGGATATTCCTCTGGTCGTCGCTCAGTGTTCTCGGTCACGGCGACATCAGGCTGATTCATGGAATGAAAACTCGGGGAAACAGTGGGTGAATCGCGGCTGCGATGTTTTTAAGCGAGCGGAACAATCGGGCGTTTGAGCAATCACTGCAACAGCAATTTCGGCCTAAATCTGCGGCGTTTTCATCTCGCCAGCCAACCACCGTCGATGACGACAATGCTGCCGTGCATGTAGTTTGACGCATCGCTGGCAAGGAAGACTGTCAGGCCTGCGATCTCGTCAGGGCGGCCCCAGCGGCCAGCCGGAATGCGGTCGAGGATTTGTGGCGCTCGCACGGGATCAGCTCGCAGCGGACTGGCCATATCGGTTTCGAAGTAGCCGGGAGCGATGCAGTTCACATTGATCCCTTGGCTGGACCACGACACGGCTAAGGATTTCGTCAGACCGGCGATCGCGTGCTTCGCAGCCGCATAGGCTGGAATGTTCAAGCCCGCCTCAAACGACATGATGCTGCCCACGTTGATGATCTTGCCCCGGCCGCGACGCAACATGTGCTGAGCGACTTGTTGGCTGAGATCGAATGTCGCATTGAGATGCAGTTCGATCTGTTGCCTCCAGGCATCGTCCGGAAAGATCTCCGGACGATGCCGCCGTCCATCACCGGCATTGTTGACGAGAATGTCAACCTGGCCGGCTAGTTCAATCGACTGGTCAATCAGTCCGACGCGTTGCGCTGGGATCGAGAGATCAGCTTTGATCTCGAAGAACCGGCGACCGGCTGATTCGACGAGGCGTCGCGTTTCATCGGCCTGACCGCTTTTCGAGATGCAGACGATGTCCGCACCCGCCTCGGCCAAACCCCAGGCCATTGATTGGCCCAGGCCACGTCGTCCACCGGTGACGACAGCGATTCGGTCATGGAGTTGGAATTGGTCCAGAATCATGGATGCATCTCACAGACAATTCGTAGAGCTTACGGTGCCAAAGCACTGTCGATGGCTTTCTCCAACTCATCGGCGATGTTGACATCAAACGGTTCGTCGGGCACGGAGGCTTTGTCCGCTTTCTCTTTGGCTTTATCGAGAAAGGCAGTCAGTTCGGTGTCGGTCAGCGTTTGCTTCAACTGCTGGCTGCCATCGGGCTGTTTTTGCATGAGCAGTTGCATCACCTCTTGCAGATCGGCTTCAGCGATTTTCTTTT
>JANNDA010000349.1:0-1520 GCA_031387195.1 Planctomyces sp.
GAAGTTTCAGTTCGGTGCGGCTGCGGCTGAGGCCAAGGATCGCGACTTCGGGCCAGTTGACGATCGGTGTGAAACCGGTGCCGCCGATGCCGCCGAGATTCGTGATTGTGAACGTCGCACCGGACATCTCGTCGGGCTTGAGCTTCTTTTCACGAGCTCGCGCGGCGAGATCGGCGAGGTCGGCGGCGATCTGGACGATGCTCTTCTGATCGACGTTCTTAACGACCGGCACCAGCAACCCGATCGGCGTATCGACCGCACAGCCGATGTTGTAGTACTGCTTCAAAACCAACTCACCCTTGGCCGAATCAAGGCTGGCGTTGACGTGCGGGAACGCCTTGAGCGCGGGGATCAGGGCCTTCATCACGATCGCGGTCATGGTGACCTTCGGGCCATTTTTGCCGAGCGTCTCGCCGAAGCGTTTGCGTGCTTCTTCGAGTTCGGTGATATCGAACAAGTCATGCTGCGTGACGTGCGGGATCGTCTGCCACGCCATGCTCAGGTTCGTGGCCGAGACCTTGGCAATCTTGTTTTGAGCTTGCCGCTCGATCGGTCCGAATTGGCTGAAGTCCGGCAGCGGCGGAGTGGCGATCAGGCCGCCACCAGCCGGCGCGGAGGCTCGCCCTTCGAGGATGTTTTTGACGTAGTTCTGCACGTCTACTTGCGTAATCCGTCCGCCAGGGCCGGTGCCGGTAACTTGATGCAGATCAACGCCGAGATCGCGTGCGAGTCGCCGCGTTGCGGGACCAGCGGGAGCGGGCGGGCGATCGTCGGTTGCCGTTTGTTGAGTCGCCGGGGAAACAGTAGACGGCGCGGCTTTTGAAGCTGGAGCAGGCTTTGCGAGGGGAGTCGCTGCGGCTGGTTTTGCTATCGCCACGGGCGGAGCGCTAGGGAGTGGCAAGCTGGAAGCTTGCACCACGGAGGCGGCTTCGATGCTCAGCAGGGGCGTGCCGATTGCCACTGTCTGACCTGCGGAGACGAGAACCTTCGCCACCGTACCGGCGTGCGGGCATTCGAGCTCGACGACCGCCTTTTCGGTTTCGAGGTCCATGACGACTTGGCCTTTAGTGACCACGTCACCCGCTTTGACTTTGATCTCAGCGATATCAACGGTTTTCACACCGTCGGAAACTTCGGGCAGTTTGAATTCAATAGCCATCGGGTTCGGAATCTCTGCTTGATAGAGGTTGCGGACAGGCGTCTCGCCGAGCGCGATCGAGTGGCGATGGAGCCAACGATCTGGCCCAATCTTTCAGGACGCGGATTATTGCGGTCACTCAGAACCGGAGCAATCGGTCGGGAACTGCATTCGGCGGTCAAAACATTTTCTCGGACGAAATCACCAGTTACTTCCCATTTTTCGTGTTTTCGTGCTGCTGAAGCTCGCGAGTTAGTATCAACTATCCTCAACCAATTCACTGAGTAATCGTTCACGAGCCCGGCAGCAGTGACGGAATCGGCTGTTGTTTGAAATGAGCTTGAACGGCGGTGACGAGGTAGTCGTAGATCGAACGGTTTTG
>JANNDA010000365.1:0-3649 GCA_031387195.1 Planctomyces sp.
CCGACGCTCGTGCATTGCGCGGTCATCGGTGGGAAAGTCAGCCGAGCGGAGCGGCGTCAGGTCATGTAACCCGAAGCATCAGCGAGGGCGGACGCTTCATTTGGCTTTGAAATCACCGCGTTTTGGAACGCCCGCCCTTCGAGGCTGTGATTTTATGTGGGATAGGCTTCCAGCCTGTCGTGTTTTACGGGGAATTCGACAGGCTGGAAGCCTATCCCACGCAAAGAATCACAACCTCTTCGGGTTACTGTTGCGGCTTCGCCACGCTAGGGTTTGTCGTATGAGGTCGCAAACTGATTGACCCCTTCTCACAACATCCGTTCCAAGGTCGCGTGCAGTTCGCCATCGCTGACGTCGCGCGGATTGCCGTCCATGCTGTTGCCACGCGAGCCTTTGACAAGAGCCGCGAGTTGATCGCGCCGGACACCCAGTTCCGTCAGACGCTGCGGAACTTCGAGCCTGTCATTGAGCGCCCGGATGACCGCCAGAAAGTGACTTGCTGCGACCTCGCTCGTTGAGTGGACGTCATACGATGGGAGATCTGGCTCGCCGCGTAGCCAGTTAGTCGATAGGCGTCCGAGTTCCGCGAGATCTGACAGGGCCACCTCGCGGTTGAGGTCCAAGGCGGCAGGGAGCATCACGGCACAAGCGAGTCCATGCGGCACTTTGGCATGAACGCCCAGCGCCGCCGCGACACCGTGAGCGAAACCAAGCCCCGAATTCGCCAGCGCGATGCCCGACAGCATCGCCGCATGTGACATTGCCTCGCGTGCTGCTCGATGGCCGAGATCACGGGACAATTCAAACATCGCGGGGAGAGCCAGTTCGAGTCCCTGCCAGCAAAGGGCACGCGGGATTGGCTTCGCACGCCGCGAAATGAGGCTTTCGATGAGCTGCGTGATCGCGTCCATTCCCGTGTGAGCGGTGACGTCGCGCGGCAAGCTGAGCGTCAATTCAGGATCGACCAACACGGCCTTCGGCACCATCAGGTCGCTGCGGAGACTTTTCTTGAATGGCGGATCAAACGAAGAGATCACCGCGTTCTTGGTCGCTTCAGTCCCAGTCCCCGCTGTCGTGGGAATTGCGAGCAGCGGCAGCGGCGGTCGCTCGATCTTCAAGCCGCGTCCGACTCCTTCCAGAAAATCTTGGACACCTTCTCCGTGAGTATTCGTTGCCAGGGCCGCGACCGCTTTCGCCAGATCAATCGCCGATCCGCCACCGACCGCGACAACGAGATCACCGTCCCGAACAGCGGATTCGCGAAGCCGTGCGACCGTCGCATCAACATCGGCCACTTCTGGCTCGCGCGTTTGGGTGACCAATCGCTCGACCGCAACACCGGCAGACACCATCAAACGAGACAGCTCATCCAACGTCCCGTTGCCGTCGAGTGTGCGTGAGCCGCCGACCACAAACGCTCGAGTCCCCAGCGACCGCGCGATCGTGCCAATCTCCGATCGGCGACCCCAGCCGAAGACAATGCGGTTCGGTGCGAAGAAGTCATACGTCGTGAGCATTCAATACCCATCTCTTCGTAGCACGGTTTTCCAAACCGTGCGGCCAAGCATGAACGGTTTGAAAAACCGCTCTACCACTTCCAACGCGACCGCAGATCGGCGTTCACAACCGCCCCTTCCGGCCATTCGTTGCGGCTGAGCGCGATGATGTTGCGAGCCGATTCAATCCCCATGTCTTCCATGCTGCGTGTGTCCGTCCCTGCCAGATGTGGGCTGAGAACCACATTCTCGACCTGCAACAACGGACTCGTTGGCGACAGCGGCTCTTGCTGAAAGACATCGAGCCCCGCTCCTGACAAATGTCCGGACTTCAAGGCTGCAATCAAATCGGTTTCCACGACGAGGCCGCCGCGCGACGTGTTAATCAGCACGCTGCCGGGCTTCATGCGTGAGAAGAACGCGGCGTTGCACAGCCCCCGTGTTTGATCGTTGAGCGGACAGTGAATGCTCACGAAGTCCGATCGCGTTTGCAGCTCATCGAGTTCCACTAGTTCGATGCCGTGCTTCGCGACGAACTCACGATCGGGAAACATTTCGTAGGCGATGACTTTCATTCCCATCGCGGCGTAACGAATCGCGGTGCTTCGTCCAATTCGGCCCAAGCCGACAATACCAGCCGTTCGGCCTCGCACCGGAGCGGTCAAAAGTTGTGACCAGCGGCCAGCTCGCAAGTTGCGATCGTTCAACGCAATGTTCTTGGCGACTCCGAGCAACAATGCGAGAGCGTGTTCCGCCACTCCCTCATGATTGGCCGTCGGCGTGATCGTGAGTGCGATCAGCCGTTCGGTGGCTGCGGGGACATCGACTCGATCGAAGCCCACGCCACAACGAGCGATGACTCGCAAACTCGGTGACGCTTCGATCACTCGACGTGTCAAATGCTCGCCACCGGCGATCACGGCAACGCAGTCTTGCAGAGCTTCGATCGTCTCCTCTTCCGGCCCGATACCGCGTGTGAACGTCGGATTCTTTGGATAGCGCACTTCAAATCCAGCCACTAACAACATGCGGGCATACGACGCTTCGGGCTGATCCAAGAACGCTTCTGGCGAGATGAGGACAATCGGCATCACAACTCCTTTTCATACGTGGGTCGCGTCTACTGGACGGTGCGGGATCGTAGAGACGGGCAATCGAAGTTTCGACCGATGAAAACGCAGCCGCGTCATCACGCGGGAATAGCGAGTCGCGGAGCGAGTCGCCTACGTCGCTCAGTCGCTCCGCGACTGAGTTCGGAATGCAGGCGAGCCGCCTGCTCTACGTTGGAAACTAAGCCACGAAAATTACTGCGGGCCGTTTGACTCGACATCGACGATGCGTGCGGTCGGCTTCGAGAGGTCTACGAGAACTGGCTGCGGCGTATCGACGAACGATTGGTTACCCGCCGCATCGCGAGCGAGCAGTCGGATGTACAATCGCGACGGCACCCCTTGATTGACGTTCCAGGCATAGCTACCAGTATCGGGTTGCGAATTGCAGATCGGCTCCCACGGGCCGTTCGGGTTCGCGGCGTAGAACAATGACACCGGCTTATCGCTCGGATTGTCGTCACTGATGCGCCACGAGATCGTGATCTTGTTCATCGAACCGCCGGCACCTTGTTGGACCGGCAGAAGTTGAGCGGCTGGCGGCGTGCGATCGACCACGATGATGATCGATGGCTCTTCGCCGCCTTGTGGCGGTTCGTCGGAGAGGCCGGCTCCGCTGCGAACTCGAATGCCGAATCCATAGATGCCGTCTTCAGGAACTTCGACCACGAATGGACTTTGCTTGTCGGGATCTTCGCCGTATTTCCACCACTTCTGGCCATTGTTCTGGGTGACAAAGAGTTCGACCGCACTCACCCCCGAAGGTCCGACATCGTCGATGCGATAGTTGATTTCAAAACGATGCGACTTCACCGCTCGGAAGCGACCGCTCGCTGGAAGGCGGCTGCGACCCATGCCCCACTCCGCGGTACTGACTCGCCCCTGCCCAGACGAACTGGCCAAAGGAGTTGGCGGGAACGCATACGTCGCTTTCGCTTCGTTCGGAAATTTGGTGGTGGGGAAGTTTTGTGCGGACGGAGCACCCGGCGTTGGGAATGATGAGAACGGGTCATTCGGAGCTGGTGGCACACTGGCACTCGCGGG
>JANNDA010000399.1:0-4449 GCA_031387195.1 Planctomyces sp.
CAGAAAAATCCGGACATCGATTCAAACACGCTCGAACGCGATGACACGGTCATTGCTACTGCGTTGAAGCGGTCGTTGGTGGTGATTGTGGTGCTGGTAATCACCGGTGGTGCGGTGGCGTATCGGTTGCTCAAAACTGGCCCGAAGCCGGTCGTGATCGTCACAGAAACAGAGAGCCCCAAGGTGCGTGAGAGATCGAGGCTCGAACTGCCCGAGATGCGTTTCACCGACATCACGACGGACGCGGGGATTCGCTTCACTCACGAGAACGGTTCTTACGGCGACAAGCTGCTGCCGGAGACGATGGGGAGCGGCTGTGCGTTTCTCGATTACGACAACGACGGCGATCAGGACATCTTGTTCGTCAACTCATGTCGCTGGCCGTGGGATCAATCGAAGCAGGGGATCGCCGACGAGGATGCGAAGAAGTCAGCGAAGCCGACTCAAGCGCTGTATCGCAATGATGGCCAAGGCCATTTCGAGGAGGTCACGAAAGAGGCGGGGTTAGATGTCACGTTTTATGGCATGGGCATCGCCTGCGGTGACTTTGACAACGATGGCGACGTGGACTTGTTCTTCACGGCGGTCGGAATGAATCGGCTCTTCCGCAATGACGGCGGAAAGTTCATCGAGATCACGGACGAAGCCGGCGTCGGTGGGGTCGAGTCGCAATGGAGCACGGGGACGGGCTGGTTCGACTACGACAACGATGGCGACCTCGATTTGTTCGTCGTCAACTACGTCGAATGGACGAAGGAATTTGATCTCGCTCAGAAATTCACGTTGATCGGCGGATTGCGTGGGTACGGTCGGCCGCAGCCGTTCAACGGGACGTTCCCCTCTCTGTATCGCAACGAGGGCGACGGCAAGTTCACCGACGTGTCCAAAGCGGCTGGCATTCAGATTCTCAATCCCGCCTCGGATGTCCCGGTCGCCAAGTCGCTAGGGATCACGTTCGCCGACTTCGATGGAGACGGCTGGATGGACATCGTGATTGCCAACGACACCGTCCAAAACTTCTTGTTGCACAATCTCGGCAACGGCAAGTTCGAGGAACTCGGTGCGTTGTCCGGTGTCGCGTTTGATCTCGACGGCAACGCGCGCGGAGCAATGGGGATCGACACCGCGTGGTTCCGCAACAGCCCGGCGATCGGCATCGCGATCGGAAATTTCTCCAATGAGATGACTGCGTTGTACGTGACCAAGTCGAACGATTTGCAGTTCCGCGACGAGGCAGTCGCAAACGGACTCGGGCCGAATACGCGGATCGAACTGAAATTCGGCGTCTTCTTCGCCGACTTCGATCTCGATGGCCGCCCTGATTATTTCGGCGCGAACGGACATCTCGAAAGCGAAATCAACAAAGTGCAGTCCAGTCAGCACTACGAACAGCCGCCACATCTCTTCTGGAACTGCGGTCCCGAACAACCGACCGAATTCGAGCCGGTGCCGGTTGGCAAATGCGGTACGGACTTCTTGAAACCGTGTGTCGGCCGCGGCTCGGCTTACGCTGACATCGACGGCGACGGCGATCTCGATGTGCTGATCGCCACAAGCGGCCAAGCGGCTCGGCTGCTGCGAAATGACCAGAAGCTCGGTCATCACTGGGTGCGTTTCAAACTGGTCGGCAGCGACAAGACGAATCGCGACGCCATCGGCACGCACGTCGAATTACACACTGGTAAAACGGTGCAACGCCGCCAAGTCATGCCGACGAAAAGTTATCTCTCGCAGGTGGAGTTGCCGTTGACGTTCGGGCTCGGAGCCGCGACGAAGATCGACAAAGTCGTGATCCGTTGGGCGAATGGCGGGACGCAGGAATTGGGAGAGGTGGCAGTCGATCAGTTACATGAAGTGCGGAAGCCGTAGGGGCTTCTTCAACAAGATCTCGCGCAGGCTGGCACAAACCCCACTGAGCTTGTCTCAGTGGTTTCAGGGTTTTTGCACTACGCCGTTTCCTGTCGAGCGAACACAGTCGTAGTGAAAAGGCCCAATTCCACCGAGGCAAGCTCGGTGGGGCTTGTGTCACTGTTCTTCGTGCAGGATTTCGACATGTCCGTCACGTCCATGTGTAGCCCGTCGGAGATGTTGAATCACTTGATCCCGCGTTTCAGCCGCTTGCGAAATTGGTCGAACGATTCCGTGTTCGCGACGTCCTTCGCTTCTAGGCCGGCGCGGCGGGCTTGGAAGACGCCGTATTGCATCACGTCGAAACCTTGCGTGCTGTGCGAGTCGGTGCTGATCACGATCGGAATGCCTCGATCCTTCGCGGCGGCAGCGTGAATGTCATCCAGATCCAGACGGCTGGGATGAGCGTTGATCTCCAGCATCACGCCGTGATCGGCGGCCGCTTTCAGAACGTCGTCAAACGTCATGTCGGCACCGGGACGGCGGCCGATCAACCGGCCAGTGAGATGGCCGATGATGTCCACGTACGGATTGCGGATGGCGTTGAGCAATCGCAAGTCAATCTGCTCACGCGGCTGCTTCAATCCGTAATGCAACACGGCGATCACCCAGTCCGCTTCGGCCAGCACATCGTCCGGCAAATCCATCGTCGCGTCTTCGAGGATGTCGCATTCGATCCCCTTCAGAATCTCGATGCCGCTGATCTGTGAACGGACCTTTTCGATCTCGGCCCAGTGAGCTCGCAACCGATCGGCGTCGAGGCCGTTGGCCATCGAAACACGTTTGGAGTGATCGGTGATCGCGATGTATTTCAGACCGCGCAACTTGGCAGCTTCGGCCATCTCACGGATCGAGTTCATGCCGTCGGTCGCGGTCGTGTGCATGTGCAGGTCGCCGCGCATGTCGGAGAGTTCGACGAGCGTCGGAAGCTGCCCCGCTTCGGCTCGTTCGATCTCACCACGATTCTCACGCAGCTCCGGCGGAATCCAGGGTAAGCCGACTGCCGCGTAGACCTCTTCTTCGGTGCGACTCGCCACGATTTCGTCACCACGAAACAGTCCGTACTCATTCAGCTTCAGGCCGCGTTCTTGAGCGCGGCGGCGGATCACAATATTGTGTTCCTTCGAGCCGGTGAAGTACTGCGCCGCCGCGCCGAATGATTCTTCGGGGACGACGCGCAGATCAAGTTCAAGGCCTGATCGCAGTCGAACTCGCTGCTTCGTCTCTCCGCGAGCCAGTACTTTGACGACCAGCGGATTCGCGGCCAGTCGATCCATCGCCGCGTTCGAGTCGGACGATGTCACCAACACGTCGAGATCACCGACCGTTTCTTGGCGACGACGACAACTTCCGGCAACGGTCGCTTGTTGAACACCGTCGAACTGTTGCAGGTCAGCAACGATGGCATCGGCTTCGGTTTTCGCATCGGAAAGGAACACGCGTTGTCCTGCTTCGGCAGCGAGTGCGATCCCTTCCAGAATGGTTTGTTCGGTCTTCTTGCCGAAGCCTTTTAACTCCGCGATCAGTCCTTGTTCGGCGGCCTGTTTGAGCGCTTCAAGTGTTTCGAGATTCAGTTCCTTAAAAAGTGCGGCCACTTTCTTCGGACCGAGTCCGGGAATTCGCAGCATCTGCACGACGCCTGCCGGGATCTTTTCTTTGAGCTCTTCCAACTGCGGCAATTTTCCCGTGCGAACGATGACGACAATCTTGTCCGCAAGGTCTTTGCCGATGCCGTCGAGTTGCTGTAACTCCGCAGGGTCACGATCGACGATTGCGGCGACATCGGCTGACAGACTCTCGACGGTGCGTGAGGCGTTGCGGTACGCGCGGACGCGGAACGTGTTGGCTCCATCTAATTCCAGTAGATCGGCCAAGTCTTCAAAGATGCGTGCGACATCAGCGTTGAGCATGAGCGTGTTCCGTCAGGGCTCGTCTTCGTCGAGTACCAAAAAGAACACCCGGTTCGACGGAACCGGGTGTTTTGTTTTAGCTCTCATCACTCCAAGGTTGTGAACCTTTCGTGGGTTAATCATACACCGTGTAAACAAAAAAAAGCAGTTCCGACAAACAGGAAACTTATCCCACGAAATTTTTCACGCGGAGCGATGAAGGTGACTTTGCGACTTCGCCGCGCTATTTCTTCACCAACTGCGTCCCGTTGGGCTTGGCAACGACGGGAGTCCAATCGTTGTTGAGGCTCGGAACACGACGGGCGACGCTCACTTTTGCCGTCTTCGAGTAGAACGGGACTCGCGTCCGCGGGGCCTCGGCACGCCAGGCGATCTTGTCATCAAGATTCAGCTTGGGAAGCGGCAGTTGAATTTTTGCTTCACCGTCAGATTTCTTGTTGCGTTCGAGCGGGTTGTCGGGTGACTGATCCTGGTCGCCCTCTTTGATGTCCATCGGGGCCGGTACTTTCTTGATCTTCTCGATCACGGTGTCGATTTCCGTGGGCACTGGCTTCCGAGTTTCGTTCTTTTCTTCGAGGAGATTTTCGGGATCATCGTCGGTTCGCAAACCGCGCCCGCGTCCGCCAGTTCC
>JANNDA010000918.1:0-2322 GCA_031387195.1 Planctomyces sp.
GAGCTTCTCAACAATCCCCCTGCTCGCCAACACTCTTCAACATCATCCTTCAAAACACGAAACGAACATGCCTGACCTGCAAGACCTGACTCGCAAACTGAACACGAACAACGGCTCCAAAATTGTTCTCCTGGTGGCGGACGGATTAGGCGGATTGTTGAGAAGCTCCGAAACGGTTGCAACCCGTGAGACTGTCATCGGCACGCTAACCCGAAGCGCCGGCGATGGAGAACGCTCCCTGACGCTCCGAATTCACAGTCATTGTGGAACGCCCGCCCTCGCTGACGCATCGGGTTAGTGTGCCGTCGTGCGAGTGACTCGCGTCTCCTAGACCGCCCGTCAATAATCCCGGTGTTGATGCGAACCGCTCGTGTTTCGTGTCGATCTCTTCCGGAAATTCTCCCCTGAAGGAACTCTCATCATGCGACGATTGTTGGCTCCGTGTGTCTCGTGGATTCTGGTGCTGTCGCTGAGTTGGTTGAGTGTTTCGATCGTGTCGGCGGCTGATCCATTTGATGCGGTGCCGGACTCCGCGAGCGTGGTACTGCGATTGAAGACACCGCAGGCGACGCTCGGTCGGTTGGCCGATTATGTGAATGTCGTGCAGCCGGGATTCGGCGAGGCCATTCGGGGAAATCTGCCCGCACTCGGATTGCTGATTTCTAATCCGAGTCTGGCGGGAGTTGATGTCGAGAAAGATTGGTGGGCGATCGTTTTTCTCGAATCGCGTCAGAAGAAGCCGACGGTTGTGTTCGTCATTCCGACAACCGATGCCGACGCCATGAAAGAGGTGCTCCCACCCGGTTGGCAACTTCATACGGCGGACAAATTGGCGATCTATTCCGACGACTAAGACGCGCTGAGCAAAGTGCGCGATCGCGTGAGTGGCAAAGGAACGGCACTCTGGTCGGAGACGGATGCGGCCTCGAAAAAACTGTTCGACGCTTCCGATGTTTCGACGTTCGTCAATCTGCGACAGCTCAGCCAAGCGTTCGCCAACGAACTCGATCAGGCCGAGCCAGCGTTGGATGGCTTTCTCAACCAAATCTCGGCAGTGTTTCCCGATCAACAGCGAACTCAGATGGCGATGATCTTTGAAGTCTATCGGAGCCTCGGCAAAGCCGCTGTTCAAGGAGTACGTGACTCTAACAGCTTGACGATGGGCGTGAAGTTCTCGAAGGACGTGATCCGTTTTGAGGATCGACTGCAAGTCGGCGAAGGAACGAAGACCGCGAAGTTCTTGAGCAATCAACCGACGAGCGATTTTTCGCTGTTGGCTCAACTCCCCGCTGACAAGCTGGCTTACTTCGGTGCGAAGGCGGACATGCAGGGGATGATTGATTGGTCGATGAAGCTCACGAAGTCGATGCTGGCGAATGGCACTGAGGAGCAGCAAGCGGCTTTCGACAATGCGGCGAAAGACATGCGCGAACTCAAGTGGGATCAGCTCGTCGGCTATTTCGATCTCGATCCAAATGGTGAGGGAGCCTTGCGCGGCGGTTCGGTTTCGGTAGTGACGCCGACTGACAAATTGCGAGAGATCACCCAGATGATGTTAAAGATGGTCGGGACGATGCAGTTGCCCGGCTTCAAGCAGACCATCACGGTGGAATCGACCTCCGCCAAGATTGGTGGTTTGCCCGTTGATCAAATGACGTTAAAGCAAGAAGTCGATGAGGCTGCCGATCCGCTGGGCATTCAAAAGAAAATGACGGCCGTGTTGCATGGGCCGGACGGCATGAAGCAATTCATGCTGTTCCAACCGAAGCGATCGCTGCAAACGATCGGCGGTGAGGTTGCTCAATTGGAGGCCCTCGTGAAGTCGCTCGGAGCGTCACCGGTGAAAGATTCAGCGGTTGCGGTCGCTCGCCAGACTTATGCGGAGAATGCGAACGTCCTCGTGTTGGCGGATGTGGCTCGACTGATTGGCAACGGCGTGAAGATCGCCGCTCGTGAAAAGCTGCTGCCCGAAGGTGCGAGCGCCATGATTGATGAGCTGCAATTGCAGCCGTCGTTCATGGGTTTCTCAATCACCTGCGAATCAACCGCGGCAAGCGCTCAATGCGAAATTCCGGCGGCTCAAGCTCAAGGGATCGCAAAGATCGTGATGTTGGTCATCGGGCAGCTTCAAACGCAACGACTGCAGTGATTCTTAAATGGCGAGTGCGCCAACGGTGGATTGCCAGAATCTTTTTGTCCCACATTTTTTGTCAGCCGTTCGAAATGCAGAGCTGACAAAAAAATGTGGGACAAAAAATCGAGAAGCAGGGCTCTCTCTTTTCGGATTGCGTCGCGCCTTCGACAGAGGCGGTGGTTCTGAAC
>JANNDA010000455.1:0-1829 GCA_031387195.1 Planctomyces sp.
CAGGCACCGCAAAATTCAAAAATGGCGGGACGATGCCTGATTTGTCAACAAAGCTCTATTCCGCCATTTTTGAATTTTGCGGTGCCTGACCCCGGCTCGCGCGCAAAGTGCGTCGTGCGCCCTCGCTCGCCTGTGAATCAATCAATTCGATGTGGACTTGCTGAGTCGGACTACTCCAGATTCGACGGAACGTGGAGTCGTCTCCTGCCATGAATCGTGCGTAACGTTTTTGAAGCGGCTCATCATGCGGGCGAAACGTCAGCCGAGCAATTCCTAGTTGCGAAACGTCGCCGCCCACTCCGATCCGTTTGCCGGTCTCCAGACGAGCGATCTCTCGCATTTGATACGGGACACGCAATTCATTGATCGCAGGATTACCTCGCACAACTTCCAATGCCGCGTACAAATCGTTGTAGAACGGATTCGGGTCATGAGCATGTCCCGCTCGATGCCGCACCCACAGTCCGGTTGCGAAGAGTGCAGACGCCAACTGCAATGCCACCATTTAACCCGACGCGCCAGCGAGGGCGGGCGCTTCACGAGACACCGTCACCACCTGTCCTGAAAACGCCGCTGTCGTTTCGGAGGAATTCGAGTTCAACGTTTCGGGAAGCGTTCGCCCTCGCTGACGCGTCGGGTGACATAAGCACGACAGTCCTCGGCAGAACAGCAGCGCGCACATCGGCGTCAGCACCGTAAAAAAACGAGCGTTGTCGCAGGCGAAGACCACGAAGAACGCGAACATCGCAGCGGTGTAACTCAGGCTGATCACGTCACGTTCTTGCCAAGAACGCCATGTTCCCAAAGCCATCAATCCGCCAACAATCGAGAACACCAGCAACCGAACCAGCAGACTCCAGTCCGCCAATCCACACCACGACAGCCATGGCAGCGGAGCGGTCACGGTGTGATAGATCAAATGAAACCGCACTGCCTCAGCCGATTGACGCAGCCAGTCCGCAGCGGTCTTCGAGTCCGCTGCACCGGTCGCTTCACGAATGTCGACTGGGTTATCGGTCGTGAACCAAGTCAGCGCGCTAATCGTCCCCGACTGCTGAGCGGCGACGACTGAGTACCCCACGAACGCCGCGAACGGCAGACAACTGACAGCCAATAGCGCGATCCCCTGCCAGCGATGTCTCGATGATGTGCGCTGCTGAAACAATCGTGCCAGATATGCCGGGAACAACATTCCCAAGTACGGCTTGATCAACGGCACGCAGGCTAGCGTGATAAACAGCCAAATGGTCGGGTGTGCGAATTTCAGATTTGGCCGCCAAGACGTGCTGATGACACCAACGTTGTTCTCGGCCAAATCTGAAATTCGCACACCCGACCCCGCCACGCGCAATCGTTCCAACAGCAGCAACGTGAAGAACGCTGCCGCAACCGCGATCGTATCCGCCGTCGCCGCTTGAGCGCTGTCGAGGAATGCGTGGCTGCTCATCGTTGCGGCAGTCACGGCGATCGCAATGCCGACCGATTCGCGTTGTCGCACGAAGAGGTACACGGCAATCAACGCCGACGATGAGATCAACAGCGTGAAGCCATGAATCCACAGCCGTCCGCCATCCAGCGCCGCATCGTCAACAAAACTCATCGGCAGCGAGTACAGCAACGGGACACCGGGAGGCCATTCGGTGTGTGGTTGAAACGGCGGCTGTTGCTGATGCGAGTACACGCCATGCTCAACAATGTTCCGCGCGAGCACCAAATAGAAAGCGGCATCGTTGCGGTTCATCTCGATCGACGTCACTGGCTGCCGCCACGTCACCGAACTGGCCGCGAGGAACGTGAGCAGCACAGCGGCCAGTGGCAGCGCGCGTCGC
>JANNDA010000476.1:0-2888 GCA_031387195.1 Planctomyces sp.
ATTGGCGTGAGCAGCATCTGGAATTGAAACTCTCGGCGGTCGGACAGTCTGAGAAGGCGCAAACTCAGAAGCTGACGAGCATCGACAGTGCAAAGCTGCGACTCAGCAGCGCGGGGGATACGCTCGAACTGACGTTGCAACAACCGGTCGATCTCACGGCAAAAGAACCGACGTATGCGGCAGTCGCGAAGTTGAACGGTCTGTTGACGACATGGCAGAACCGGCTGCGACCGATTGTCAGCGTGTCGGACTGGCGGCTCGCGGGGACTGTCGATTTGTCGGCAGAGGTCACGAGTCGCGCGACGCAGATCGACGTGACGCAGGTGGCCGCGACGATCAGTGAACTCGCCGCACGTGGGCCGGAATGGTTGATTCAAGAGCCGCAAGCGAAGCTCGTGACTTCGGGCGTTTGGGACGGAGCGAAGCAAACATGGACGTCGCCGCGAACGACGTTTGTCGGCAACTCGATGGCATGTGAAGTGGATCATCTGGTCTGCGTGCTCGGTAAGTCGGGGCTCGTGAAACTGGCGGGAGACGCGAAGTATCGAGCGGATCTCAAACAGGTTTCCAAATGGAAGAATCAAGCCCTGACTGTCCCGTCCTACTTCATCGGCGGAACGTTGACTGGCACGGCGACGGTGACGGATCAAGCGGACGTATTGTCCGGAGACCTCGACGGGCAAGTGGAACAGTTCGAGCTGTTCCAACTGCAAACGACGTCGGGACAGAAGCCAAAGTGGGAGCCGCTTTGGTCCGAACCGCAACTGCGGCTCGCCGGCAAAGGGGCGTATCACTCAACGGCGGACAAGTTGGTTCTCGAAGGAACGTCGCTCGTCGTGGACGGCGCGAGCGTGACGGCAAAGGGACAGCTCGAACAATGTTCCACACGGCAGCGAATCGACCTATCGGGCGAGTTCAATTACGACTGGGACGCGCTGGCGAAGCGGTTCAGCGAGTCCTTCCGACAGAGCGTGCAGCTCACCGGGAAAGACCGTCGTCCGTTTGCATTGCGCGGGACTCTGGCGAATGTCTCGTTGACAAGCACGGCGTCAGCAAACGAGTCGAACAGCAGCGATCTGAGCGGGCAAGCTGGAATCGGTTGGGTGACGGCGAACGCCTATGGCCTGAACTTTGGCCCGGCGGACATTTCGCTACGGATCGACAAGGGAGTTGGGCAGCTCAACCCGATCGACATGGCGGTCAACGAAGGGAAGCTGCATCTGGAACCGCAGTTTCGATTCGACGTCGCGCCGTCGTTGCTCGTGCTGCCGAAAGAAAAAGTGCTCGATCAAGTCCGGCTCTCGCCGGAGTTGTGCAATCAATGGCTGAAGTTCGTCGCACCGCTGTTGGCGGATACGGCACAAGTTGACGGGAAGTTTTCGCTGGATGTGGCCTCTGGATCGTTGCCGCTGTCGGCTCCGACGAGTGGAGATGTCGCTGGCACATTTGCGGTCCACGAAGCTCAGGTTCGACCGGGTACGCTGGCCGTAGAAATTGTCGGCGCGGTCGAACAAGTTCGTTCGATCGTGCAACGCCGCCCGTCGAAGGCAATAAACCGCGAGCGTCCCTTCATGAAGATGCCCGTGCAAGAAGTCCCGTTCCGCCTCACGGCAGGGCGAGTGGCTCATCAAGGTGCGACGTTCGTCTTCTCGGATCTGGTCGTGCGAACGAGCGGCTCCGTGGGGCTCGACGAGAGCCTCGACTTGATCGCTGAGATTCCGATCAAAGACGAATGGCTCGCCAGTGACGGCAAGCTGCTGGGAAGCCTCAAAGGGAAGTCGGTGCAGATTCCAATTCGAGGCACACTGACGAAGCCGCAGCTCGACAACCGCGTGCTGGCTGGACTCGCCCGTGACATCGGGACGTCCGCCGTCGGAAGTTTGTTGGAAGAACAACTCAAAGGGAAAGTCCCCGACAAAGTCGATGGTGTGATCAAGCAAGGGCTCGATCAACTGTTCGCGCCGAAGAAGAAAAAGTAAGGCGGCGAAACCGCAAATACGTAGCCGTCATCGCTCCGCGTGACGAGCCGAATGCTTACCAGCGTTTGGATGTTTGCGGAGCGATCGGCTCATCACGCGGAGCGTGATAGCTACGTAGATTCTCATCGCCAGTCGGTTCTCGCTCTCGGCGAGAGCGGGCTACACTCGCCGCCGAACTCGCGAAGAGAGCCACACCGTCCCCTCCTCATTAGAGAACTCACTCATGCCGCGTCACTGGCTTGTGCCATCCTTCATGTTGTTAGCTGTTTCCTTCCTCGCGGCGATCGGTTCGGTCAGTGCCGGCGAGACACGCGAAGAGCGGGATGCGGGGCCGATCACGGTTGCTCCGAGCGACTGGCCGTGGTGGCGCGGCCCTCAGCGGAACGGCATCGCGGCGGCCGATCAGAAGCCGCTGATGACTTGGAGCGACAGCGAAAACATCCTGTGGAAGACGCCGGTGCCGGGACGTGGTCACGGTTCGCCAACTGTGGTCGGCAATCGAATTTTCTTGGCGACCGCTGAGCATGACAGCGAAGTGCAATCGGTCCTCTGCTTCGATCGGCTCACTGGCAAGCAACTGTGGAAAACCGAAATTCATCGCGGCGGCTTCGAGAAAAAGGGGAACGAGAAGAGTTCGCTCGCTTCCTCTTCGTTGGCGTGCGATGGGCAGCGAGTTTTCATCAACTTTCTCAACGGCGGCGCGATTCACACGACCGCGTTGAGTCTCGACGGTCAGCAGTTGTGGCAAACGAAGATCACCGATTACATCCTGCATCAGGGTTTCGGTTCGTCCCCGGCGGTCTATCAATCGCTGGTCATCGTCTCCGCTGACAACAAAGGGACGGGCGCGATCGCGGCCCTCAATCGAGCGTCCGGTAAGATCGTCTGGAAGCAAGAGCGGCCGAAGTT
>JANNDA010000515.1:0-8964 GCA_031387195.1 Planctomyces sp.
TGAAGACTCCGTTCCTGATGCCGATGCTCACGCCGCAAAAGCTCGCCGAGCGGATTGTTTGGGCAGTCCAGTCAGATTGCGAAATGTTGCTGACTCCGTGGCAAGTCAAATGGCTGCCGCTCATTAAGGCATTGTTGCCACGCCGAATTCAGCGTTGGCTGGGACGAAAACTGGGTGTTCTCGACAGTATGCTGACGTGGTCTGTTCTGGCCGAACCACGACGAATTGCGAAAGATCAGGTGCCCTCCGTTACGTCAGGGCCGGTCCCGCGAGTCCTGAGTGAATGAGCCACGAAAACAGGTCTTTTGGCCGTGGTCAGCGGTGGTTTTTCGACGTGCGTTGCTGGCTGGCAATCGCGCAAGTGCAACCCTAGAATCCCGCGTCCTTCGCCCGGCCAGAGTTCGTTCTGGTGCTCGGTGCCTGCGTGTTAAAGACCATTTGTTTCACCTTCAGCTTTTCAGAACTCGACATGCCAAACAATCCCAATGCCGCCAAGGCCGACCGCCAAGCCCAAAAACGACGCCTCCTAAATCGGTCTCAGATTTCGAGTCTGAGGACGATCGTTAAGAAGTTCAGAATGGGTTTGGAAGACGGTGCCGCTGCGACGGTGCCGCTCACTGAAGTCTCGAAGCGATTAGACCAGGCCGGCTCGAAACGGCTGATTCACCCGAAAAAGGCTTCGCGGCTCAAGTCCCGCTTGGCGAAAGCTGCGAACAAAGTCGCTGCTGCCGCCGCCAGCAAGTAAGAAAACTCTCCAATGAGGAGCGTTCTCGCCCCGACCGCATGATGACGAATGTCAGTCATCATCCGGCCGGGGTTTTTTCGTTGGAGGAGTCAGCATGGTCGAAACGATTGTTGGCGTGACTTGAGTCGCTGCTTTCGGTCCTCATCTGAACGCGATCGACTTCATCAGACTTGCGTGCTGAGTGGGAAAAATGAGCGATCGCCGATTCAGATTTGCCGGTCGATTTGAACATGTCGATTTTGCGACAGTCGGACAATCGGACAAAGCGTCGGAGTCTCCGTTTGTCCGTTCTTTTCGCTCCGTGACAAGCTTTCACCAAACTGCCGTTTTCACGGTTGTTCATGCGCCGGCACACGTTTTTGGTCACAAAGACTCAAGCGTCCGCAGAGCTGCCAAGAACTCGTGCTAGAGTTGGCTGTCCTGTTGGAGCCACCTGGCATTGCTGCTCGGAGGAAGTTGCCACGAGCGATCGGCTCGCTTCGGAATCCTGCGTGTCGGATGACAGACGCTTCTGCTTCTTTCTCAGTCGTGACCACACATTTCAGATCTCTTTGAGTCAAGACTCCTCCGGAGTCAGTGAGAACATACCGATGGGCTTCCTCAAGAAATTCATCAAGAACACGTTTCGAGATGGTCAGCCACCGCGCGGCCACAGCAGCTTCAAGGATCTCTCGGAAGCACAGCTCGAATCGCATCTCAAAATGTCTGACTATGACGGCTTCACACTGACCAATGCCGTCCGACCTTCATTTGATCTGCAGGTGATCCCGCGAGCCGGCTATCGGCACGACAAATACCGCGACGAACGCACGGGTGTCGATATCCCCGTACTGATGGCGAGCGTCTCGAAAGAAGACGTCATTGATCTCTTCATGGATTTGCTCGACCCGATCGGCGGAGAGGTGGACGTGGTCTTGGAGACCAGCCACGACAAGGACAACGGAAAACACGACGACCTGTACCGGGAACATATTGATCTCCCGATCCTCAAGAGCATTCTGTACGACTTTGAAGAAATGCTGATGAACGACGGCTGCACGGGAATCGCCGTCTTGAATCCTCGTGTGCCAATCGAAGTTCAATTCGACGAGCACAAGCTGTTGATCATCTACGGTCAGGATCTGAGCGAATTTGAAGCGGTGCTCAACGATCATGGGCTGGAGTGCGACGACGAGATCAAATTCATCACCGAAGCCGAGCATATCCATTCCTCCAGCGATGAGTTCTCTCGCCAGTTCGAGGAAATGCGCTACCGGCTGGGCATCGACGATTGCTGAGAAGCATCGGTTGCACGCTTGAGGACGACACGACACGATCACTGGTTGAGTCCCGCATTCCCGTGACCGCGTGCCCCATTCAAGGATGATTTTCATGCTCACTCTGGCAAGCAGCCTCCGTTCTCGATCAGGCCGATGTCTTCTGCTGGCCTGCGTGCTGTGGATGACCGTTTCCAACGAGGGTATTGCCCAACAGCAAGTCAAAGGTGAATGGCCACAGTTTCTCGGCCCGCAACGTAATGGGATCTCCGCCGAAACTGGACTGCTTGATCGTTGGCCGACAGATGGTCCAAAGCAGGTGTGGCGTGTTGCTGGTGGCGTCGGCATGTCAGGGATGGCGATCAGTCGAGATCGGCTCGTCACGCTCATTCAAAAAGAGGGACAGCAATGGTTGATTGCACTCAATGCTCAAACCGGAGAGCCCATCTGGAAAACTAAGCTCGCTCCCGAATACCGCAATGGCATGGGCAATGGCCCGCGCGGCACACCAGCGATTTCGGGAGATTTGGTGTTCGCGTTCACGGGTGAGGGAATTCTGACGGCAGTGAAATTCTCCGACGGCAAGCCGGTCTGGTCGCACAATGTGGTCCAAGAACTCAAGGGCACGGTCGCCGAATATGGGATGGCCTGTTCGCCGTTGGTGGTTGGCCATCGAGTGCTCGTCACCGCCGGAGCACCAAACGCCACCGTCGTGGCTTACGACGCGAAGTCCGGAAAACTTGCTTGGACGGCTGGAGATGATACGGCGGGTTATTCCTCTCCAGCGTTACTTGATGTCGGCGGCCGTTCGCAACTGGTCGCGTATTCGGGCGCGTCGGTGCTCGGATTGAAACCCGACACGGGCGCGGTCCTCTGGCGACATCCGTATGAAACCACTTTTGATTGCAACATCGTCACGCCACTGGCCGTCAAAGGACAGGTGTTTGTCTCTTCGGGCGAGAACCACGGCAGCGTGCTGTTGTCGTTGAAACCGAATGGGGAACAATTCGACGTGACAGAAGTCTGGGCCTCGCAAGGGTCCAAGAGCGTGCTGCGGAACGAGTGGCAAACCTCAATGCTGCTCGACGGCCACTTGTACGGCTTCGACAACGTCGGTGCCGCCGGTCCGGTCACTCACTTGACCTGCATCAACGCCGCGACCGGCGACCGAGTCTGGCAGAAACTCCGTTTCGGCAAAGGGAACCTCATCGCCGCTGACGGCAAGTTGTTCATCACCACGATGACCGGCGAACTGGTCGTCGTCCGAGCAACGTCCAAAGCCTTTGAAGAACTCGGTCGCACCGAAGTCCTCGGCTCGACTCGCCAAGCCCCAGCTCTCTCAAACGGGTTGCTCTATCTGCGCGACGACAAAGAAATCGTCTGCTTGGATGTGCGACAGAAATGACCGTTAAGTCTGAACTCACTTCCGATCGCGGATTCGCTTGGCGAGGTACTTCGCCGTCTCATCCCCGATGACGTGATAGCCGGCGAGATTCGGATGCCGGTCATTGAACCAACCGGGAAGCTCGCGGAAGTGGGCGTCGAGGCGATTATCCATCACCACGACGGAGTTCCCGCTCACAAATGGTTTGACCCATTCGCGGTGTCCTTCGGGAATTTTGTCGAGTGCGTAACGGCGATAGTTCAGCATGTTGGGACCGTGGGCGAGTTCCGCTTGATACCGCGTGTAAACATCGAACAGCGGTAGCTTCTCTTCATCGGCGGCTTGCTTGATAAGTCTGTTGATACGAGCGTCGGTCTCCGGCGAGATGTAGGGAATGATGGTTGTCGGAATGATCGCCGCCTGTGGAAAATCTTTTCGCAGTCGTCCGATGAGGTCGCGGAAGTCCTTGGGAAAATTCGTCGCGAACTCTTCTCGCTTGCTGTTGTCGTTCAGGCCGTAACGAATGAAGACGTAGTCGATCCCCGGCAGTTCGGTGATCTCGCGGTCGTATCTTCCGCCATTCAGCAGGCCATGAATGAACTCGCCGTCGCGGCCTTGGTTGATGACGTTGACCGGCGGCAAGTCTTTCTCGGTGGCCAACACCAAACGAATGACATCCTCCAAGTGCGGTCCAGTCGGGTTCGTGACTCGGCAGATGCTTCCGATTGTCGTGCTATCGCCGAGCAGCAAGACCTGCAACTTTCCTTCATGCTCTGCACGCAATGTCGATGAGAAGACGACAATCACGAGCAACGCTGCAAGCATCTGGACCGCAGATCGAACAATTTTCTGATTCATCTCAGTTCTCCTGGACTTCATGTTTTTTTCGCCGGAGCAGAATGAAATGCCCCTGCGTCTTGTCGGGAAGTAGCTCCCAGTCATCCGGGAATTCTTTCAACTCACGCACTTGGTCGAGTGACTTGAGGTCGCTGTAGGGATGCCGGGTGTCGATGACAATGAAGTCTGTATCGTCGGGGACTTTGTCTTCGTATCCAGCGATGCGACGGCGATAGTGACTGTAGTCGTAGGACCGCTCGTGATGCGTGAACCGCGGGTGAACGAAGTCGGTCGAGGCGACTCGGGCGGTCGGCGGAATCTGAGCGAAGACTGCGGAGAAATGATCCGCTCGCGGATCGCGCGCATACAGCCGCCACAGTGAGGTTGAGGCATGTGCGTCCCAAAACGGAATCGCGATGGGGCTCATGCTGAGGAACAAGCCGCTGGCAAAGGCGCTCGTCCAGACGAAGTGACGGGTGAAGGGGAGGAGGTGTGGAGGAGCGGAGTGGAGGAGGGCGGACAGTCGCGACCAGACTCGGTCGGTGTTACCTAGGCCGATCGCGGTCGCCCAGAAGACAACTGGGACGAGCGGGGCGTGAAAGTGATGTCGTGGGTCTTGGGCCAGTTCGTTCAGGCAGAGAATTCCAAATAACGGCAGGGCGACAGCAAGTCGGCAGGGCGACAGCAGCGCGATGAAACCAACGGGGAGCAACATCGACAGCGCGTACATCAACGATCTGGCTGTCGCCAACTCACCGAACAACAAGCGCGGCTTCGTCAGCATATTCCAGACGACTTCGTTCATCGAGTTACCGAACTTACTGAAGTATTTTACGTAATGCAGTTCGGCTCCGCTGCGGAACCACGGGATGACCACGCGAGTCGCCAAGACGAGATAGACCACTCCGAAGGCCGCGAGGCCAAGACCGAGAATGATCTGCGTTCGTCGAGTTTTTGGGTCTGCAACGGATGACGAATCACTGGCGGGCAACTTGCCGAAGTAGGCTTGCAGTGCGATCCACACTCCCAACGGCGCGATGATGATCGAGTAGTCCTCTTTGGCCGAGAGTGCGAACAACAGCAAGACGCACATCTGTCGCAAGCGGCCTCGCTCCAGCGCGTCAAACGCAAACAAAAAAAACGGCACGCAAAAGCTCTCCGGTCGAAACGTCTTCAAGTCGATTTCAATGTCTAAGAAGTGCAACGGGAAATACAGCAGGTAGGCCGCCGCCATCAGCAGGCCCGCTCGTGCGGAACCAGTCGATCGCTGTGCCAGCCGAAAAACCGGGATCGCGCCGAGCGCCAGCGCCGTCGATTCGCACAACTCCAGCAACAAATGCGAGGGCCAAATCAGGTGCAGCGGGAGCAACAGCAAGTGAACCACTTGAATGTGCTCGCCGAAAAACAACCCTTGGTCCAAGTAGCTGCGAAACCCTTTCCCGTGCGTCAGATTCCACAAATGCTCCTCATACATCGCCGAGTCGCCGTGTGGAATTCGCAGGTTGGACCACAGTCGCCAGTTCATCGCGGTGAAGACGACGATGTAGACCGCGATCATCGCGAACAATCCCTTCCAAGGGAGTTGTTCCGGCGAACGGGGCGGCGTCAGCCCCCTGGTATCGTCAGTGTCTGACCGGGGGGCTGACGCCGCCCCGCTCGCCAAGATCTGGGCCAACCAACCTGCGAGCGCGAGCGCCTGCCACAACTGCGGCGAGACGAGCAAAAATTGTTCGACGGTTTCCAGTCCCATCGAAAACGCGAGCAGACGAGTCAGTTCCCATGCTCCCATCAACCACCACCAGCCAAATGCAAATCCGGTTGTTGTCAGCGAGTCGTTCCAACTGGCTCGCGTTGTCCAACGAATGAGATTCGCCGACACGAGGCCGCTCAATCCCGCGAATGCGGACCACGCCAAGAGCAACGGCAGAAAACCGACTTCAGCGATCCAACCGCCCGCGTTGTCTTGAGCAACTCGGCCACCCAGCGCCGCAATCAGGGATCGCCACAACCCAGAACTCATCAGCGCCATCGCCGTCCCTTCAGTGGACAATAGGCTTTGCCAACTCGTTGCCTGAGCAACGATGCCACCCAACACGCAGAACACCGCGCCAGGCAGAGCGTATGAGATCGAGGGCAATCTTTGATTGGTCGTTGAACTCATCAGAAATCGTCGAAGAAGCTCGTAAGTGGAAACGGATTGTCATGCTCTGTCTTCATCCGCAGTCCGGCTGTGCCATCTGCAGGAAGAAATCCGTTGCAGAAAGACTGCCTGCGGATGGCACAGCCGAACTGCGGATGAAGGCCACGGACAACAATGTTTAGAAAACGGTCGGCGAGGTTTATCGGGGCTCAGAGGAATTCGCACGTCTCCGATTGAATGGGCGAATCTTCATCAACGTCGGGGCGACGGCCGGGCAAATCGTCGAGATACCACTCTGTAAGCGCCGCCTCCCATTCAGCGAGGCTGGAGACGTGAGTGAATGCCTCGCGAACAGTCTCGAACCGCGGGTGTAGCTGCGAGTATTTGATCCCGAACTTACGGAGCATGATCGCCGTTCGTTTTTCATCGTAGATTTGCATGGCTAAATGAAAATGCTCCCGCAACACATCTCGTTGTTCATAAAGCGTCGGCGGTGGCGGCAAAGGCAATCCGGCGGCGAGGGCTCGCGCGTCGCGAAAGATCCAGGGATTGCCGATCGCCCCGCGAGCAGCCGTGACGCCATCGACTCCGGTGTACTCCATCATCTTGAGGCAGGCTTCCGGCGTGAACAGGTCGCCGCTGCCTAGCACGACTCGCTGGCCGGCATGTTGTTTGATCTCACGAAGCAAGTCCCAGTTGCTCGGCCCGTTGTAACGCTGCTCGACCGTGCGACCGTGAACGGTGATTGCAGCGGCTCCGCGTGCGTAAGCTCCGTCGAAAATCTCATAGAAGTTGTCTCGGCTTTCGGGCAGATCATCGAGCGCTCGCCGCATCTTGACTGTCACTGGAACATGTGCGGGGACGGCCTCGCGAACTCGGCTGACGATCTCCAGCGCGGTCGCTGGTTGACTGAGCAGAAAGCCGCCTCGGCAGCGACCCAGCACTTTTTTCACTGGGCAACCGAAGTTGATGTCGATGACATCGAATCCCGCCTCCACCATTTTGACGGCGGCTGGCCCAAACTCTTCGGGGACGGCCCCCATCAACTGTCCGCCGACGGGATGCTCTTCATCCGTGACCCACAGAAAACGCCGCGTGTGATGCCGGTTTGCTTTGAGCTCGTTGATGAACTTGTCGAGCATCACTTCGCACAGCGTGTAAGACGCACCCAGGCGTTTGGCGATCACTCGCATCGGCCAATCGCTGTAGCCGCTGAGTGCCGCTTGAACGACAGGGAAATCGAGCTCGATCGAGCCCAACCGAAGTTTGGGAAGCGGTGTCATGAATCGTCGCTGTGGGAAAGGGAATTAGCGGGAAAGGGAATCGGCCAATCAACAAAGTCACGAAAGTGTAGCTGCGACGAGCGGCGATGTCGGGGGACCATCTGGAAACGAAAACAACCCGCTGCCGAGGAGTTCTTGGCAGCGGGTTGTTGTGCTTGACGACGTCTGGTTGCGGTTTCGTCTTATTGCAGTTTCTCGCGGAGGAATTCGTCGGCGGAAATTCGTGGTGCCAAGTCGATGTCTTTGTAGGCGTAGAGTTCTAGGAGTGTCGTCTGGTCAAGCTTTTCTGGGTTTGCGCCTTGAATCTTGTCGGGCCAGCCAAAGGTGCGGACGCAAATGGGGAATTTTGATTTCGCGTCGATGTAGATGAGCGTCTTGCGGTACTCATGCTTGGCATCCGGAGCCAGATTGGGGTTGTCGTACTCGATGGAGAACAGAATCGCTTCACGGCCGTTGATTGGCTGTCGTTCCAACATTTTGGTGGTAATGCCCGATTCGTGGGTGAGATCCTGCACGCGCTGCTGGCGGATGATTTTCGTCAGTTCGAGCAGCCCCGCCTTCGTCACTGGATATCGCGAATGTTTGAGGGCAAGCGAGCCTTCCGGGTTGAGCGGAATCACCCCCAAGCGAGCCTCAAAGCCTTTCTTCTTGCGGACCAGCATGTCTTCGTTGTTCTCGCCTTCGGCGAAAATGACACGTTGTCCTGCGTCCTGACCACCTTCCCACTTCATCGAGATTTTCTTGGGATTGTGGGACATCCGGAACTGGATGACCTGCAACTCGGAGAGCGTATCTCCGATTCGTTCCTGCTTGACGAAGGTCGCCGCGTAGGCCGGAGTCTGTTCCAGTTTGGTTTGGGTTTCGGCCAGAATTCGATCGACTTCCTGCAACGCCGCTTTGCCGGTGAGCGTCGGTGTGTCATTGACGGCAACCGCCGCTGCTCCTGCCGGACTCTTCGAGTCAGCCGCTGCCGGCTCATCGCCGAACATCGACTTCACGTCAGCAATCAACTCGTCCGAGTTGGCCGGAGCCGGATCAGTTCCAGCGGTTGTCGGCTGCGTCTGAAAGTACAGGAACCCCAGCGCGAAGGTGACGACGATCGAACCCAGCGTGTTGTGACCATGTGGGTTTTGACGCAGGTGTCGGACGACGTGGGGGAGAGAGCGACGAGCGGGCGAGGTTAGCCGATTCGCCAACCACCGAGAACAGCCGAGAAGCCAAGATGAGCACTTCATGCGACAAACAGCCTTGCGGCTCACACGCCGATCAATCCACAGAAAAACCGCGCCGAAATCCTTCGACAGTGCCGGCTGATGGAC
>JANNDA010000527.1:0-1987 GCA_031387195.1 Planctomyces sp.
CTGTTTGAGCGGTGGACTTTCATCCGACGATCCGATGTTCGTCGCGGGAGGAAATGCAGCCGTTGCGTTGGCTGGACCGCATAAGCCGCATTTGCGATTGGTCGATCTGCAAACTCGATCGGATCAATGCACGGCGGAGTCAGTCGATCGTTCCGCGAGCCGTCTTGTCGAACAGACACAATCGTTGCGGGAGATCGGCGGGATACTTTCGGTCGAACACGCACATCAGCCGTGGAGTTGGTTTTGCTCGGTGATATCCGCAACAAGACAGCGTTTGGGAAACGATTCCAGTCGGCTCCAAATCTGCTTTGACCCCTGCAACCTGTTGCTGACGGAATCCACTGACGATGTTGAGCGAATCGTTGAGTCTGTCGAGCCGCAAGAGATCTCGATGATTCACATCAAACAACGCCGCGACGGACAGATTCAACCCGATGTTGCTGATGGAGATCTCGATTGGGTGAGCCTCATGAACGTGATTTCTCGGCGTGGATACACAGGACCGATTCTGTTTGAGGTCGCTCCGCACGCAGACATTTGGTCGCATCTGAGCGACGTGATGACACGGCATTTCAACCCCACTGAGCTTGCCTCAGTGGATTCAGGGCTTTTGCACTACGCCGACTGATAGCGATTCTCGTCGAGCGAAATCAATCGTAGTGCAAAGGCCCTTTTTCCACTGAGGCAAGCTCATTGGGGGAAGTCACGCGGCTCAACGAAAAAAGCCGAAGGAACATTTCTGTCCCTTCGGCCTTTTATTTCACCTGCGATACCGAGGTTGATGTTAGCGTCGGCCGTAGCCGCCACCTCCACCACCGCCTCCCCCGTATCCGCCACGACCACCACCACCGCCGCCGCCGCCGCCACTTCGCTCTTCGCGAGGCTTGGCTTCGTTGACGGTCAACGGGCGACCGCCGTGATCCTTCTCGTGCAGGCCACGGATCGCTTCGTTGGCGGAATTATCATCCCCCATTTCGACGAAGCCGAAGCCCTTGCTGCGGCCGGTGTCACGGTCTTGAATGACCTGAGCACTCCGCACTTGACCGAACTGGCCAAACAGCGTCTCAAGATCTGAGCTCGTCACGTCGTAGCTCAAATTTCCCACGTACAACTTCTTTCCCACCGTCTCACTCCAAGAAAAACATGCCGACCCATTAGGACTTTCCGGGTCGAATCGAAAGGGGCCAGATGTGGTGACCCGCCAGGTGGGAAAGGCGAATGAACAGGCAGAAGGAGATCCTCAATGGAATCAGCGCTACGAATTGCGTCGTCAAACCAACCGGCGGCACTATAGGAGCATTTCCACGAGACCGCGAGCGAGGAATCAAGGAAACCTGATGTCTGGGGAAATTAGGAACACCGACCAGATGCCTATCGCCAGCGACGTAGCACGGGCGGCTCGCCTGTGATTTCTCTCGGAAACATGAGCAGGCGAGCTGCCTGCTCTGCGGGGCTAAAGCCCAAGCACATCGGCCATCGAGTACAAGCCGGGCTCTTGCTTTGCGACAAACTTGGCGGCTGCGAGTGCTCCGTAGGCATAGCAGTCGCGCGTATGACTGCGAACCGTGAGGTCGATCGTTTCGCCCATCAGACCGAAGACGATCGTGTGTTCGCCGACGTTGTCGCCCGTTCGCAGAGCGTGATATCCGATCTCGTTCTGAGGCCGTAGGCCGGGACGTCCGCTGCGTCCGTGAACGTGACTCGTCTGCCCCATTTCTTCGGAGACGATCTTGCCGAAGTGCAACGCCGTGCCGCTGGGGGCGTCCTCTTTGAAGCGATGATGTCGCTCGATCACTTCCACATCCACGCCGTCCGGGTTCGCGTTGAGCACCCTCGCCGCTTCGCGCACCAGCTTCATCATTAAGTTCACCGCCACGCTCATGCTGGGCGACCAGACGACCGGAATGTGTACCGAAGCTGCTAGTACCGCTGCTCGCTGAGCCTCGTTGAGTCCGGTTGTGGCCACAACCAGCGGAATTTTCGCGGC
>JANNDA010000606.1:0-3840 GCA_031387195.1 Planctomyces sp.
CACCCGCGACTACAAACGGGACTCCGGCGAGAATCTGTATCGCCGCAGCCTCTACACATACATCAAGCGAGCCGCCCCGCCCGCCTCGATGGAAATCTTCAACGCCACCGCTCGCGAAACCTGCACCGTCCGCCGCGATCGCACCAACACGCCGCTGCAAGCACTCGTCACGCTCAACGACGTGCAACACGTCGAAGCCGCACGGACGCTCGCGCAAGTCGTGCTCAAGACTGGTGGCGACACATTCGACTCGCGAGCGGACTTGATGTCGAAGCGTCTCATCGCTCGACCGTTCCGCACCGACGAGCGAGCCGTCGTCCAAGCGTCGCTCAACGAACTCGTGGCGTACTATCAAGCTCACGCGGACGACGCGAAGCAACTGATTTCGTTCGGCGAATCGAAGCCCGATGAATCACTCGATGCGGCAACGCTTGCGGCCTGGACGATGCTGGTCAACGAGGTACTGAACCTCGACGAAGTGCTGACCAAGTAACGCGGTCCTAAGCCTCGCCAGCGGAGAAACTCTCATGCCTCGAAAATCGACGACAGAAATTGCGTCTGCCGAACTCATCGAACAGCGAATTCACATCGTTCGCGGTCAGCGAGTGATGTTGGATTCGGACCTCGCGGACTTGTACGGCGTGCCGACGAAGGCACTGAATCAAGCCGTCGATCGAAACGAGGAAAGATTCCCGGATGATTTTTCGTTTCGCCTTGCGCCGCTTGAGTTTAGTAACTTGAAGTCACAAATTGTGACTTCAAGTTTGGCGCACGGAGGCCGCCGAAAACCACCTCGTGTCTTCACAGAGCACGGCATCGCCATGCTCTCCAGCGTTTTGAATTCGCCGACCGCCGTGCGGGTCAACATTCAGATCATTCGGGCATTCGTCCGCATGAGACGACTACTAGCCACGCCGGGCGAGTTGGTCACTCAACTTCAGCAGTTGGCGGAGACCGTGCAACTGCACGATCGACAGATCAAGGCCGTGACCGACGTGTTGACGAGGATGCTCGAACCTGTTCCCGAACCGCTGAAGAAGGGGCGCATCGAATTTCACGGACCGGACGAGACACCTGCCCTGAAAGCTCGATAGCATCACGGCCAGTTCCGCGAGACGAAAATCATGACACGATCCCCCTTTCCCGGCATGGACCCATTCATCGAAGTGAATCCTCGATGGAACGTGTTTCATTCGTGGTTCATCCGCGAACTGGCGCGGCTCAGTGTTTCCAAGGCACAACAGGCGGGCTTGTGGATTGACGTGGAGCGGAGCGTCTACCAGCAAGAACCGGCGGGTGAGTTGGTGTTGCTCGGTGAGCCGGACGCGCTGGTGGGACCGGACTTCAGTACGCCGGTTTGGGAGCCTTCAGTCGGCGGTGCTGCCGTCGCGTTGGCCGAGCCTAAAATCATTCACGAAGTTGTGCTCGACCCGGAACTCTTGCAGCGGCACAAGCAGGACTTCTTGGTCGTTCGCGAATTGGATCAGTTCAACCGAGTCATCGCGGTTGTCGAATTGCTCAGCCCGGCCAACAAATCGGGAACCTACGCTGGCAAATATCGCGAGAAGCGACAACGCCTGCTGACCTCAAGAGCGCACTTCATGGAGATCGATTTTCTGCGTGCCGGAGCAAACCCGTCGCGTGAGATGTTTCCGGAGCTTGACCCGACCGCGTATTTCATTTTCGTCGCTCGCAAAACCGGTCTCGGACGCAATGAAGAAGGCTACCCGTTTCGCCTGCAAGACCCGTTGCCAACAATCGGCCTTCCCGTTGGACCAAAGCGTGCCGACTTGCCGCTGAACTTGGCCGAAGCCTTCGAGTCCGCGTTTGCTCTGAGCATTCGCACCGGCCTGATCCGCTACTCGGAAGAACCAATTCCCGAACCTCCGCTGCCTCCTGACGACGCAGCCTGGGTTCGCACCATCATCAGCAACAAACTCTGAGCACAACACTTTCTGTGAAAGTACATCGCCATGAATCTCTTTGCCGAATACCAACGCAACGTCACTCGCCGTTACTTTTTCTCGCAAGGCTCGCACGCGCTCGGCTGGGCGTCGCTCGCGTCGCTGATGGGGCGAGTACCCGGAGTTGCTGGAGCAGCGGAGGCCAACAACGCGGCCTCGTTGCCAAAGACGAATCTGCAAAACTTCGTGGGCAAGGCCAAGCACGTCATCTATCTGCACATGGTCGGTGGTCCGCCGCAGATGGATTTGTTCGATTACAAGCCGGTGATGAATGACTGGTACGACAAAGACTTGCCGGAGTCCGTTCGCAACGGGCAGCGGCTGACAACGATGACCAGCGGACAGGCTCGCTTTCCGATCGCCCCGTCGATGTTCAAATTCCAGCAGCACGGCGAGTGCGGCATGTGGCTGTCGGAGTTGCTCCCTTGGAAAGCCAAGATGGTCGATGACATGGTCTTCATCCGCTCGATGAACACCGAGGCGATCAACCACGAGCCAGCGATCAGCTTCATCCAGACCGGCAACCAAGTCACCGGTCGGCCGTGTCTCGGAGCGTGGGCGAGCTACGGGCTTGGTTCGTTGAACGACAATCTGCCAGCGTTCGTGGTCATGGTCGCGAAGCCGACGAACACCGAACAGGTGCAAGCGATCTCCGCGCGACTCTGGCAAGCGGGCTATCTCCCCGGCGAGCACGCGGCCACGAGCTTTCGCAGTGCGGGCGATCCGATTCTTTACATCAATAACCCGCCCGGCGTGCCGACAGCCATTCGGCGCAAGACGCTCGACGGATTGAAGCAACTCAACGAACTCAACCTGCAACAACTCGGCGATCCCGAAACGCGGACGCGCATCGAGAACTACGAACTGGCTTTCCGCATGCAGACCAGCGTGCCGGAGTTGACCGACATCGCCAGCGAATCAGAAGCGACGCTGAAGATGTACGGCGACGAAGTCCAGAAGCCCGGCACGTTCGCCAACACGGTGCTGCTGTCGCGGCGGTTGATCGAGCGTGGCGTCCGCTTCGTGCAGGTCTACATCAACAATTGGGATACTCACGGTAACGTCGCCGGTCGTCTGCCGTCACAATGCCGCGACGTCGATCAGCCCTGCCACGCGCTGGTCCAAGACCTCAAGCAACGCGGTCTGTTCGACGAAACGTTGATCATCTGGGGGGGCGAATTCGGTCGCACGATTTACTCGCAAGGTGGCCTGTCGAAGCAAAACTATGGCCGCGATCATCACCCGCGTTGCTTCACTTGGTGGATGGCCGGTGGCGGCACAAAAGGTGGCACGATCTACGGCGAGACCGACGACTTCTCTTACAACGTCATCAAAGACCCCGTCCCCATCCGCGACTTCCACGCCACCGTACTGCACCTGCTCGGCTTCGATCACGAGCGGTTCACGTTCAAGTATCAGGGCCTAGATCAAAAACTAACCGGCGTTGAACATTGCCGGGTTGTGAAAGAGTTGTTGGTTTGATTGAAGACGCGGATTTGAATTCGGACGGTCGTGTAGGGCTTCGCCTGTTTGTCAGTGGCGATCTCTCGCAGCAACCACGACCTCGCTCGGCAAAAAGGAATCGAGCAACTACAGGTACTTTGGCGATCAGCCCGAACAAAACGAAGTCGCAGTGGTTCCGTTGTATCCCTTGTTCGGTATACTCAACTGTTTAGTATAACGATCGGATATCCCTAGCATGACCGTCATTGAAAACATTTCCACCTTATCCGAAATACTTGATCGTTGGGAAAGCAAGTTCTTCGGTGGTGGCAAAGGCTATCCGGCAATTTGGTATCGAGGACAAGCCGACGAATCATGGCCGCTATTGCCTGGTGCGATGCGCGATTCGTTCATCCGCAGCGCTACCGACGAA